>NZ_URNN01000035.1 GCF_900549175.1 uncultured Prevotella sp.
ACCGGACAGTACGCGCTGTACGATAAACTGGTCGGTACACCAGTACCAGAAACCGATGATGGCAGAACCTACGAGGGCACCAAGCCACGGGAAGTTCGGGTCGTTGTTGCTGCGAATCAGGTTGGTCATGGTGTCACCGTATTCGTTGACCTGTTTGATGGAACATACGCGCATCATCTCATCCCATCCTCCGAGCTCCTTGAGTCCGAGAACAAGTATGATGAGAGAACCGAGCAACAATATCGGGGTTTGGAGCACAGAGGTGTACAAAACAGATTTCATTCCTCCGAAGATGGTGTAGAGGGCGGTGATGAGCACAAGACCGATTGCTGCTATCCAGAAGAAGTCGATGCCCCACAGTTCCTTGATGCCGAATACCTGCTGGAAAACCAGTCCGCCGGCATATACGGTAACGGCCACCTTGGTAAGCACGTAGCTTATCAGTGATATTACAGAAAGGATGGTGCGTGACTGCGGATTGTAACGGCGCTCGAGGAATTCCGGCATAGTATATACCATTGAGCGTGAATAGAACGGCACGAATACCCATCCGAGGATGAGAATCATCCATCCCTGAATCTCCCAGTGGGCCATTGCCATACCGCTTGAAGCGCCGGCACCGGCGAGGCCGATAAGGTGTTCGGAACCAATGTTGGAAGCGAAAATGGATGCTCCGATTGCAATCCAAGTGGCGTCTTTGCCACCGAGGAAGTAGTCTGCAGAATTGTTGTTCTTTTGGGATACTACCCATACGACAATGCCAATGAGTGCAACTGCAAACGCACCGATGACAAGCCAATCTAAAAATGCCATAATGTTAATGTGGCCTCCCTATAATTCCTTTTGGTTGAGGAACGCCCGGAACGGAGGCTGTGGGGCGGGTTATTCATTCTTTTTTATTATTTCCGGTTATTGTTTTATTCTTTTTCTCCGTGCATTAATTATTTCACAGAGAATTTGTATGCCACGTGGCTATAGTATTTCTCACCTGGTTTGAGGTAGGGTGACGGCCAGTCCTTCTTGTTGGGAGAATCGGGATATTTCTGGCTTTCAAGACATACTGATACATGTTTGGGGTACTTGATGCCTTTCTTGCATGCGATGCCCGTGCCTTGGAAATTGCCGGTATATACCTGTACTCCGGGTTCGTTGGTGAACATTTCGAGCATGATACCTGTTTTGGGCGAATAGAGTGATGCGCACACCTGTGTGTCGTCACCTTTGCCGTCCTTGTATGTATTGAGGCACCAGTTATGGTCGTAGCCTGTGGCATTCTTTATCTGCTGGAAAGTAGTGTCGTTGATGGTTTCTTCGATGGCATGTGCCTTACGGAAATCCATCGGTGTGCCTTCCACCGGAAGTATCTCTCCTGTAGTCATGTAAGTTGAGTCGGCGGGGGTATAATTGTCTGCATTGATATACAATACCATATCCATGCCTTCATTTGCCGGATCACCGTTGAGGTTGAAGTAAGAGTGGTTGGTCATGTTTATCACGGTTTCCTTGTCGGTCGTGGCTTCGAAGGTAATGTCAAGTGTGTTGTTGCCCAACACGGTGTATGTGGTTGTGGCTGTCACTGTGCCGGGGAAACCATTGTCGCCGTCGGGTGAAACGATGGTGAGTTTCAAAGTAGAATCGTTGGGCTGTTCTGCATCATATACCTGATACATCCATCCGGTCGGTCCTCCATGCAGGCAGTGTCCGAAATTGTTCTGCGGCAGTTGGTACTCTTTGCCGTCAACGGTTATTTTGCCTTGGTTGATACGGTTGGCGTATCGTCCTACTGACGAGCCATAGTCGCTTGGAGAGTTCTCGATGTCTGCATACTGTGCGATGTTGTCATAGCCGAGTACCACATCGGTGGGATTACCGTTCTTGTCGGGTACACTTAATGAAACAACGCGCCCACCGAAGTTGGTGATGCACACTTCCATACCGTTACTGTTCTTGAGGGTGAACAGGGCGGTCTTCTTACCATTGATTACTGAGTCGAACTGTGTCGGGTTGAGTCCCGATACTGTTGTTGCCGGCTGTTGTCCGGACGTACATGCTGATAGCATTGCTGCAGCAATGCCAATTCCCATAAAGGATGTCTTTAGGTTTTTCATTATCAGTAGTTTTTAGTTATGTTTTTGAAATATTCTTAATTCGGTGCTAAATTACTATTAAATTTTGATATTACAATGAAAAAAACATTTTTTTTTGAGATAAAGTGTTGTTTTTACACTAATTTAATTAAAAATCGTTTGACGATGATTATATTTGGGCTGTTTTGACACTATTTCCGATGCCTTGCAACATTCCCAAATCAGCCGGAAGATAAAGTAATATAAGTTATATTACCGACCAATATAAGTTCTATTACTTTCTCTTTCGGTGTGTTTGGGATTGTTGCAAGGGTGTTTTCGTGCTGTTGGTTGGGTTTGAATCCGGCGTCGCCCAATAATAAAAAAATGAGGAAACCTTGCCATGATATGCAGGAGTTTCCTCATTAAATTATGTATAGTCGTTTTAAACCTGTGGTTTAGCAGATTTTGCGTGAGCCGTCGCCGATGACAACATCGTAAACTTTCGGCTCGTGTCCGTACTTGGCGTTGAACTTGGCCTTGGCGTCAGCAATGAACTTGTCGTAGAGTTCGTCCTTTACGAGGTTGATTGTGCAGCCTCCGAAACCACCACCCATGATGCGGCTTCCGGTTACGCCGTTCTCCTTGGCGATGTCGTTGAGGAAGTCGAGCTCCTCGCAGGAAACCTCATAGTCTTTTGACAGGCCGTAGTGTGTCTCGTACATTTTCTGGCCAACAGTCTCGTAGTCGCCGGCGTTCAGAGCGTCACACACTGCAAGCACGCGGTCTTTCTCTCCGAGTACGAATTTGGCGCGGCTGTAATCCTCTTCGCCCACTTCTGCCTTAACTTCCTCAAGTTGCTCCCATGTGCAGTCGCGCAATGTCTCGAACTTGCCTTCCGGATGTTTTGCGGCAATGTGCTTAACGACGTTCTCGCAGCTGTTGCGGCGGTCGTTGTAGGGCGAACCGGCCAACTCGTGCTTAACGACAGAGTCGAGCAGGACGAGCTTGTAGCCAACCGGATTGAAGGGGAAATACTCGAACTCGCGGCTGCGGCAGTCGAGACGCATCAGGCATCCTGCCTTGCCGAATACGCTGGCAAACTGGTCCATGATACCGCAGTTCACGCCGCAGTAGTTGTGTTCTGTTGCCTGTCCGGCCAAAACCATGTCCCACTTGCTAACCTTGTTCTCGCCGAAGAGGTCGTTAAGGCCGCAGGCGAAGCAGCTTTCCATGGCTGCCGATGAAGACATACCGGCTCCGAGGGGTACATCACCGGCGAAAGCGATGTTGTAACCTTTCACGGGAACTCCGAGCTTCTTCATTTCAAGGCTGATGCCATAGATATAACGTGCCCAGCTTGCTTTAGGTCCGGCGGGGTCGTTGAGGTCGAAGTCAACGCGGTCTTTCAGGTCGATAGAGTATGCACGTACGGTGCTTTCCGTGCCGTTGGGGCGCATTTCTGCCATGATGCCTTTGTCAACAGCTCCGGGAAAAACGAAACCTCCATTATAGTCGGTGTGCTCACCAATCAGATTTATACGTCCGGGAGAGGCGTAGATATTTCCTTCCTTGCCATCAAAGTGCTTGATGAAGCGACTTCTTACAAATTCTATATCCATAATCTTATTCTTATTAAAATGTTAATAAATGATATTTCTGTCTTTTTTAGTCTACAGGAATGTCCTTGTTTACATTTTTGCTGCCGATGGCACTGTAGAAGAGAATGTAAGCTATCATGCCGATAACGAGCCAGTAGCTTGCAATTTCACCAGCCGATTTGGCTATGCTGTCCTGAATGAGAGGCATGACGCCGCCACCGACAACCATTGTCATGAAGAGACCAGAAGCGGGGGCCGTGTATTTACCGAGACCCTCTACTGCGAGATTGAAAATTCCACCCCACATGATTGACGTGCAAAGTCCGCACAGTGCTATAAGCACGCACTTGGTCGGTATGGCGCACTCTACATCAATGAACGGAACGCTCATAGTGTTTGTCTCGGGCAGGAAGATGGCTGTCAGGAGCAATATGATGGCAACAGACGATACTGTGGTCATCTGAATTTTGGTAGATACCTTACCGCTGATGAAGCTGCTGATGAAACGGCCGCACATCATGAGGAACCAATAGGCGGCGGCAAAACTGCCACCCACGGCGGCTGCACCTTCAAAACTCATATTTGAAATGTAGAAATTCAACTGTGCGGGAATACCTATCTCAACACCAACATAGAAGAATATGGCGATTACGCCGAGTACGCAGTGACGGAATTTCAGCGGGCTTGTTATGCTGACCTTCTCTTCTATTTCGGCCTGAGGCTCGGGAATATGAACTTTGGCAATGATGAAGAATGAGATGGCAAATACGGCCATACCTACAAAGAGCAGGGGAGACACGTCACTCATGCTTGTGTTCTTGGTCACCGTGCCAATCAGCACACCTGTGAGAAGTGGAGTAAGTGTTCCGGTAAGTGAGTTGAGCGTACCGCCAATCTGTATGAACTGGTTTCCGCGGTTTCCGCCTCCGCCAAGGATGTTAAGCATAGGATTGACCACGGTGTTGAGCATACATACGCAGAAACCGCAGATGAAGGCACCGAGAAGATAAATGACGAGATTGAGGGCTACCACCTGACCGTCATACATGAAAGCTTTGATGTCGGCACCGAAAATGCTTGAAAGATATTGGATTGCCAGACCAATCACACCTACTGCCAAAGCAATGAGGGCGGTCTTCTTGTAGCCGTACTTTACAAGCATGTTGCCGGCTGGTATACCCATGAACAGGTAAGCCGCAAAGTTCATCATGTTACCCATCATTCCGGCCCAGGGATATGTGAATCCCCAAATATTGCCGAAAGGAGCCCCCATGTTTGTAACGAAAGAAATCATCGCGAAGATGAAGCACATAGTAATGATGGCAACAATGTTGCTGCCCTGGTTCTTTTTTAAATCAGACATTTTTTATTGTTCTTGTTTTATAAAATATGAAAGTTGATTAGATATGTTTCGTATTTAGTACAATACCTACGGCCTCTCCATCCTGAAAGAGAGGCCATAGGTATATGTTGGAGTCGGGGTTATACGGTTCCGAACTTGTAAATTGTCTTTTGCTTGTATTGTCTTCCCGGTTCCAATACTACAGACGGGAAGTATGGATGATTCGGAGTGTCGGGGAAGTGCTGGCATTCGAAGCAGATACCTGAACGGCGGGGGAATGTGGCTCCATGCTGTCCGGAATATCCGTCGGCCCAGTTGTCTGTGTATACCTGAACACCCGGTTCGGTGGTGTACACTTCCATGGTGCGTCCGCTTACCGGTTCCGTTATCTTGGCGGCGTAGCTCAGTTCGCCTTCTTCCTTCTTGTTGAGAACGAAGCAATGGTCGTAGCCGGCTCCATTCTTTATCTGCTCGTTATCAGCATCAATGTCGCGGCCGATCTCTTTCGGTGTGCGGAAATCAAACGGCGTGTCCTTAACGAAACGAATTTCACCTGTAGGTATTGATGTTTCGTCAATGGGAAGATAATAGTCGGCGTTGATTTCGCAAACGAGATTATCAATGGTCGGTGTCGGGTTTGCGATTCCGGCAAGGCTGAAGAAACCGTGGTGTGTGAGGTTAAGAATGGTCTTTTTGTTGGTTGTTGCGAGATATTCGATAACAAGTTCGTTGGCATCGGTGAACGTATATTCCACTGTTACTCTCAATTCTCCTGTGAACCCCTCTTCGCCGTATGCCGAGATGTAGTTGAGGGCGAGTGAACGTGGACCCATCTGGCGTGCGTCCCAAACACGGGCATGATAGCCTGTCGGACCGCCATGAAGGTGGTTTGGGCCGTTGTTGATGGCCAACTGATACTCTTTCTTGTTAAGAGTGAACTGTCCGCGGCAAATTCTGTTGCCGTAGCGACCGATGAGTGTCGAGAGGAAAGGTTCGGGGCTGTTGATGACATCCTGAATGTTGTCGTGTCCCTGAATGACATTGGCTGGCTTGCCGTTTTTGTCAGGAACCATGATGGCAACGATAGCTCCGCCATAGTTTGTTATGGCCACTTCGAATCCTTTCCTGTTCTTCAGTATGTAAAGATCGGTCTTTTTACCGTTTATAGTGGTCTGAAAATCTTTTCGATTCAGACCACATAAATTTGTATTTTCCGCTGTGTTCGTCATAAATCCGTTGTTTTTAGTTATTGATTATGTTGTTGCAAAGTAACCTAAAAAAAACGAAAATAGCGAACGAAACGTGAAAAAAAACACTTTTGCTAATGTTAAAAACACCTAAATGCACTCTCTTAGAAAGTCTGCTATGACATAACAGCTTCCTCCGACGAAAATGAAATCGTTTTCCGCAGCGTTCCGGAGAGCGTTTTCATACGCCTCTTTCACGGTGTGGTGACATGTGCCGGTAAGTCCGTGCCTTGCCGCCATCTTCATTATTTCTGCTTCCGGCATGGCCCGTTTGCTTTCCGGTCTTGTGAAATGGTAATAGGCATCTTTGGGTAACAGGCCGAGAACGCTGTCAATGTCTTTGTCGCTGACCATGCCGAAAACAATATGTTTTTTGCGGCACGGTACGGCTGCAATCTGCCGTCCGAGCCATTCCCATCCTCCGACGTTGTGTCCGGCATCGCATATCACGAGCGGTTTGTCTTTCACCTTCTGCCATCGGCCGGAGAAGCCCGTAAGCCGTGTCACATCGGCAAAGGCTGTCTTGATGATTTTTGTGACGGTGTCGTTGTCGCCGTTGATTACGCCCAACTCTATGAGTATTTTCACGGCGTGCATTATTGTATTCGTGTTTTTGGTCTGATACGACCCACCCAGTTCTCCATAAACGCTTCCGTAATGTACGGTCTGGTATGTAATTCCGCCATTATCAGTGGGTGTGCATGCAATCACCTCCGGCCTGTCTTCGGCAAAAACGACGGGTGAGCCTGTCTCTTCGGCCTTGCCGAGGAATACCGGACGCGTCTCACAGGTGGCTTCCCCTACGACCACCGGTATACCTTGCTTTATTATACCGGCTTTTTCCGATGCTATTCTTGCAGGCGTATCACCTAAAAATTGGGTATGATCGAGACTTATGTTTGTTATCACCGACAGGGTGGGGGTGATGATGTTCGTGCAGTCAAGACGTCCGCCGAGTCCCACTTCAATCACGGCAACATCAACCTGCATGTCGCTGAAATACTTGAAGGCCAAGGCTGTGGTCACTTCAAAGAATGAAGGATGCAGCGGTTCGAAGAAACTGCGTTCCTCTTCAACGAAGTCGATGACATATTTTTCACTGATCTCTCGGCCGTTGACGCGTATCCGTTCGCGGAAGTCAACAAGATGCGGCGATGTGTACAGTCCCACTTTATATCCGCATTCCTGAAGGATGGCTGCAATGGTATGGGCGCACGAACCCTTGCCGTTGGTGCCGGCCACATGTATGGTACGGTAGTTGCGGTGCGGGTGTCCGAAGTGCTCGTCCAGAGCGAGAGTGTTGCTCAATCCCTCTTTGTATCCTGATGCCCCCTGTCTTTCAAACATCGGCATTTGATTGAACAGATATTCGGTTGTTTCGTTGTATGTCATCTTGTTGTGCGTTATGATAACGTATATATATATTAATGTGTGATTGGTGATGCGCAAAAAGCGCAAAGACGTAAGGCTTGTGAAAGGCTTGCCGGCTCTTTCGGCCTGTGGGTCTTTGCGCTTTTCTGTCGCTGTTGGTTGCGTTTCTTATTTAGAAGAAATATTGTTCGCCGTTCAGTTGAAATAGTTCTTGAACCGTTCGAATATGGAGCGCTTTGTCGAAGAGTCGCCCTTGAAGTTGTCGCTGTCGCGGAACTTCATGAGAGTTTCCTTCTCGTCGCGGCTCAGTGTCTTCGGCACATATACGCTGATGTTCACCACCAGGTCACCTGTGCCGCGGCCGTATCCCTGAACCGCAGGCAATCCCTTACCACGCAGACGCAGTGTCTTGCCGGGTTGGGTGCCGCTCTCGATTTTCGCTTTCAGCTTTGTTCCTTCGATAGTGGGTATTTCCACTTCGCCGCCAAGGGCTGCCGTGGGGAAGTCGAGCAGCAGATTGTATATAATGTCATTGCCATCGCGGACAAAAGTTTCGTTTTCCTCTTCGGAAATGAATACCTGTATGTCACCGTTGATGCCGTTACGCTGTCCGGCATTACCTTTGCCGGGTACGTTCACTATCATTCCTTCGGCAACACCGGCGGGAATCTTTATCTCCACCAGTTCTTCGCCTTTTTCTATTCCCGTACCGCCGCAAACGTGGCATTTGTTCTTTATCACTGTACCTTCTCCGCCACAGGTGGGGCAAACGCCCTGAGTCTGCATCATGCCGAAGATGCTCTGTGTGGTGTGTGTTACTACACCCGAGCCGTGACATGTGGGGCAGGTTTCCGTGCCGCTGCCTGCTTCAGCGCCACTGCCGTGACAGTGGGAGCAGGTTATGTCCTTGCGCACCTTGAACTTCTTGGTAACACCGTTGGCAATTTCGTTTAACGACAGCTTTACCTTCAGACGGAGATCGCTGCCGCGGTGTTGCTGCTGACGGCGGTAACCGCCACCACTGGCACGTCCGCCGAAGATGTCACCGAACATGGAGAATATGTCATCCATGTCCATACCGCCACCGAAACCGCCGAAACCACCGAATCCTCCGGCACCGGCAGGCCCGTTGAATCCGAACTGGTCGTATTGCTGGCGTTTCTGTGCGTCATGCAACACATCGTAAGCCTCGGCGGCCTCCTTGAATTTCTCTTCAGCCTCTTTATTGCCGGGGTTACGGTCGGGGTGATATTTGATGGCGATTTTCCGGTACGCCTTCTTTATCTCGTCTTCTGAAGCGTTTTTGTCTACGCCCAGCACTTCATAGTAGTCTCTCTTTGCCATTTTGCTATTGTCCTACTGCCACTTTGGCGTGACGTATTACTTTATCGTTCAGCTTATATCCTGTCTGTACACAGTCGAGCACTTTGCCTTTCTTGTCATCGCCCATACCCGGCACCATGGCTATTGCCTCATGCACGTCGGTGTCGAAGTCGGCATCGGCAGTCTCTATTATGCTCACTCCCAGCCCTTCGAGTGTCTTTTGGAGTTTTGCGAATATCAGTTCGATACCTTCACGCAGCACCTGCGGGTCATCGGTCTTTTTGCCGTTGGTGATGGCGCGCTCCATGTCATCAAGTACGGGCAGTATTGCGGTGATGGCTTTCTCACCTCCGTTGAGTATAAGTTCTGTCTTTTCTTTGAGTGTACGTTTGCGGTAGTTGTCAAATTCAGCCACAGTGCGCAGATATTTGTCTTTCAACTCTTCTATCTGCTCGTTGGCAACGGTCAGCGGGTCTTTCTCTTCTTCCTGCTCTTTATCCGTGCTTTCTTCCGCTGTATTTTCTGTATCCTCCGTTTCTGTATTCTCTGCGGCGTTTTCTGCCACGGGCTTCTCTTTTTCGAGTGTTTCCTCGTCAGTGATGTTTATCTTTTCTTCCATTGTTGTTCCGTTGTTTATGGTTTTCTGAATAAAGTATAGCAAAAAACGTGCCACTAAATTAACTAAGAGTTCAGAGTGATGAGTGAAGAGGTATGATTACTCTATGTGCTGGGTCCTGAAAGTAATCATACCTCATCACTCATACCTCATCACTCTGAACTAAGACTAAACTACATCGAGTACATCTTTGCTTTCTGCTCCTTTATGGCCTCGTCGTAAATGTACTGGTCGTACTCCATCAGTTTGTCGATGGTGCCGCTGGGCGTCAGTTCTATTATGCGGTCGGCCACGGTCTGTATGAATTCGTGGTCGTGGCTGGCGAAGAGGATATTGCCTTTGAATCCTACCAAATTGTTGTTGAAAGCCTGGATGCTTTCGAGGTCGAGGTGGTTGGTCGGAGTGTCGAGGATGAGACAGTTGGCGTTTTTCATCTGCATGCGTGCTATCATGCAGCGCATTTTCTCGCCTCCGCTCAACACGTTAACTTTCTTCTGCACGTCCTCGTCCTTGAAGAGCATACGTCCGAGGAAGCTCTTCATCTGCACTTCGTTGCCCTTGCCGAACTGACTCAGCCAGTCTACGAGGTTGAGGTCGCAGTTGAAGAATTCTGTATTGTCAAGCGGCAGATATGCCGTTGTTATTGTCACTCCCCACTTGTATTCGCCCGCATCGGCCTTGCGGTTGCCGTTGATTATCTCGAAGAGGGCGGTCATGGCTTTGGGGTTGTGGCTCAGGAACACTGTCTTCTGACCTTTTTCTATGGTGAAGTTCACGTGGTCGAAGAGCACTGTTCCGTCGGTGTCTACAGCTTTAAGGCCTTCCACTTCGAGAATCTGTGTGCCCGGTTCGCGCTCCATCTGGAAGATGATGCCCGGATACTTGCGTGATGACGGACGAATCTCCTCCACGTTCAGCTTTTCGAGCATCTTCTTGCGGCTTGTAGTCTGCTTGCTCTTGGCAACGTTGGCCGAGAAACGGCGGATGAACTCCTCCAGTTCCTTGCGTTTCTCCTCAGCACGCTGCCGCTGGTTCTGTGCCTGCCGCAGGGCGAGCTGCGAACTCTCGTACCAGAACGAGTAGTTGCCGGAGAATACCGTAACCTTTCCGAAGTCGATGTCTACAGTTTGTGTGCTCACTGCGTCGAGGAAGTGGCGGTCGTGGCTTACCACGAGCACTGTCTGCTCCAGGTTGCTCAGATATTCCTCCAGCCACATCACCGTGTCGAGGTCGAGGTCGTTGGTGGGCTCATCGAGCAGCAGGTTGTCGGGATGACCGAACAGGGCCTTGGCCAGCATTACGCGCACTTTCTCGTTGTTTGACAGCTCGCTCATCATCTTGTCGTGTGTGCCGTCCTTGATACCGAGGTTGGTCAGCATTTGGTCGGCGTCGCTTTCGGCGTTCCATCCGTCCATCTGTGCAAATTTGTCTTCCAGCTCAGCCACACGTATTCCGTCTTCTTCGTTGAAGTCGGGTTTCATATACAGAGCCTCACGCTCTTTCATGTTCTTCCACAGTGGTTCATGTCCCATGAGCACGGTGTCGCGCACACTGTATTCGTCGTATTTGAAGTGGTCCTGCTCCAACACCGAAAGGCGTTCTCCCGGCCCCATCTCCACCGAGCCCTTGTTGGGTTCGAGACTGCCGCTGATGGCGCGGAGCAGTGTGGATTTGCCGGCACCGTTGGCACCGATAATTCCATAGATATTACCGCTGGTGAACTTAAGATTCACGTCTTTGTACAAGACTTTCTTTCCGAATTGAATAGCAAGATTTGTTACTGTTATCATCCTTTTATACCTTATATATAATTATTTGCGGCTGCAAAGTTACTCAAAATCATTGTAATAAACGAATAAAATCGTGATAATGAATCTTTTCGTGCTCTTTGTAAGTGTAAG
Organism: uncultured Prevotella sp.; assembly: GCF_900549175.1. Classification (GTDB taxonomy): domain Bacteria; phylum Bacteroidota; class Bacteroidia; order Bacteroidales; family Bacteroidaceae; genus Prevotella. The sequence goes on from NZ_URNN01000035.1 coordinate 11,468, forward strand.
TGCCCCGAATTGAATACAATCAAATTATTGTGTCTTCCCTTTCAGCTTCTTCATGCGCCTTATCGCATCGAAGGCATCGGGATATAGCCTTACGGCCTTCTCATAGTTGCGGATGGCGGCTTCCGGCATGTGTTCCCGTTCACATTCCTTGCCAAGCAGAGTGTATTCGGCTGCCAGTTCTTTCAGAAAGGCATCTTTGCCGCGCAGCTCATCAACAAGCTGTTTCTTCTCGGCTTTCAACTTGTTTATTATTCCCAACTTGCGGCGTATCAGGCGTTTGGCCGCGGGCTTCTCTATGTCGTAGCGGCTGTGTATGGCTTTGAAGAAACTGTCAATGAAGGCATCGAAGTCCTGACGTTCGAAAGCGGCGATGGCATCGCGGTATTGGCGGTCGGCCTTGTCTTCGGTCAGTGCCCGGTCGAAGATGGTGCGGTTGTTGTATTGGCGAAATTCACCACTTCGGTCTTGACGAAGATATCTGACGGACGGATGATGTTTCTCAGACTGATGCCCTCGAGCGATGTGCAGCGGCTCAGAGCCACGTAAGTCTGGCCTCCGGCGAAAGCGCCTCCGGTGAAATCGATGTTTACCCGGCGGAATGTCAGTCCCTGACTCTTGTGCACTGTGATGGCCCATGCCAACTGTATGGGAAACTGAATGTACACACCGAGCTGCTCCTCTTCCACTTTCTGTTCTATTTCGTTGAAGGTGTAACGCGTGTTCTCCCATAGTGCACGTTCCACGTCGTACTCGTTGCCGTCTTCCGTCACCACGCTTATCAGTCCTTCCTGTTCGTCAATACCGCTTATCACCCCGAGGGTACCGTTCACCCACCGCTTGTCCTTGTCGTTCTTTATGAATATCACCTGCGCGCCGGGTTTCACTTGCAGTTCGGTGGGTGTGGGGAGGGACGAGGCCGGAAATTCACCCTTTATTTCTCCAGTGAATGTTATGGAACTGCCCGGCAGGCCGTTCAACCCCTTCTCGTTGATGTATTCCACGGTGCTGCGGTGTGATGCGAGGGTTATGATTAGGTCGTTGTCGTGTCCCGTCAGAGTGGCGCCGAGACGTGAGTTGAGTGCGTTCAGATCGGCCTGTGTGGCTGAATTGTCGCGTATGCGGTCGAGTATTCCTATGAATTTGCCGTCGTTCTGTCGGTACACCTTGCGCAGTTCAATGCATACGGGCTGTGTCTCGCGGAACACCCTTGCCGCGAAGAAATAGGCTGATGCGTAGAACGGTTGGAGCAGGCGGCGGTCATCTTCCTTAACAACCGGTTCAAGCTGGAATATGTCGCCCACAAGCAGCATCTGCTTTCCGCCGAACGGTTCGCGCATGTTGCGGCAGTATATGCGCAGCACCTTGTCGATAAAATCGATGATATCGGCCCTCACCATGCTGATTTCGTCGATTATTATAAGTTCGATCTCGCGCAGCAGCTTGCAGTGGTCGCCGCCGTATTTCAAGGTCTTGCGGATATTGCGTGCGTTGTATTTGCTGTCGGTGGGCAGCAGGGGGTGGAAAGGCAGTCGGAAGAAACTGTGCAGCGTGCTTCCGCCAGCATTGATGGCGGCAATGCCGGTGGGAGCCAGCACCACATGTTTCTTCTTGGTGTTGGCCGCAACATATCGTAGGAAAGTAGATTTTCCCGTGCCTGCTTTTCCCGTGAGGAAAAGCGAGCGGCGGGTATGGTTGATTATCTGCAGTGCGTCCTGCCATTCCTTGTTGTTCAAATCAAGTTCCATCAGTTCCTTTTCGTCTTGTTTGCGGTGGATGATTTAATGTGTATCCGGTTTAATGCAAAAATAATGCTTTTATTCCAATCCCGCAAATTTTTACGAAGGGAGTTTAGTTTAATGGAGGTAAGAAATTAGGGAGTTAAGGAGTTAAAGGGAGTTAAGGAGTTAAGCCGATAGCTTTATGAGCAAAAACTATTGCCGGGACATTTGGCTTAACTCCTTAACTCCCTTTAACTCCTTAACTCCTAAAAATCTCCTTAATTTAGTTGATAAGGAAAATCTTCTCCTTACCGTTGTAAGAGCACTTCACTGTGGCGCGTCCTTCAACGATGGGGCTCACCACTGTCTTCACCGACGGGTCGGATGCCGTTACCGTAATCTTTGAACCGCCCGTAAGCGGGGCATACACCTGATAGCGGATGGCGTCAGTCAGTCCGTTGGCGTTGCTTGTGCGGATAGGTGTTGCCGGGATGTTCAGCTTCTTTCCGTCGGCCATGATGGTGACAGTGGGCACAACCGGACGTTTGAACGGTGTGCCGTTCTTGGAGAATCCTATGCCGTGCAGGTCGAACAGTCCCACGGGACGTACAGGCATGTCGGCACGTTGGCGGGCGTTTCCGGCTGCCGGCTGCGGCTGTTTCACCTCCGGACCCTCTGCCACGAGATAGATGGCGTGCTTGCCTTTCAGCCCCTCGACTTCGGGAACGGCCACGCTGCATACTGTGCGCTCCTTGCCTGCATTGGCCGGAACGTCGATAACGGCAATCTCGCGTCCGTTCCATGTGCTGTTGGCGTATGGACCGTCGAGCATCACGTGAATCTTGAATGCACCGTTGCCGCCGGGTGTCAGGTCGAGTGAGAGAGTTGTGCCGTCACCCTTTTCCGTACCGGCAAAAGCCTTCACACCCTTCGTGTCCTTATCCAGTCCGCCGAAACCGAAATACTTGAATCCTACGATTCCGCGGTTCTTTATTCCTGCCAGGTCCATTCCGTCGTTCCATACATCGTGGTTGTCCTGCATCCAGTCGTTGCCGGTCATGTAGCATGCCAGTCCGGCAGAGTAATAGCTGTATGGCGGAAGTCCGAATATTTGGAAGCCCTCGCTGGTTACTTCCGCGCCGGTATATACCGTGCCGTCCGAGGCCGAGGCTTTCCATTCGTTGTTTTTTGTGTACGGGTCGTATGCCGTGATGCGCACCATGCCGCCGTCGGCCACTTTCTTCTTGTCCCATGTAATCTTTACCGGAGCCACCATTGCCTGACGGGCGTTGCCGAAACCGCGCGGCGGGCGGTGGTAGAACACATACCACTGACCGTTGATTTCCTGCAGTGAGCCGTGGGTGTTGTGGGCACCATTGGTGGTGGTGAGATGCGTTCCGTCTTCATTGGGCACCACACCGCGGGAGTCTACCAGTACACCGCCGGAGCGCCACGGACCCAGCGGAGAGTCGCCGAAGGCATAGCGCAGGGCTGAGTTGGTGGAGCCCAGTCCGTAGTCAGGGCCGCTGTACCCCGAGAACACCATTACATACTTGTTTCCTACCTGACGGATGGACGAAGCCTCGAAGAAGTTGAAGTCGCCGGGGTTCTGGTCCTTGTACAGTGCCGGATAGGTGGTGCCTTTCGGGTCGCGTATTTCGCCGTAGCGTTCGCTGGCGGGAATGAAGTAGTCGTGCACCTCCGTGCCCGGACGCACGGCGTACATGTTGTCCGGGTCAAGCTCGTAGGCCGTGCTGTGACGGAAGCCGTAGAATACGTACGCGCGGAAACCGCGGTCGTAATCCTTGTCGCGCTTGTCGGTGATGTTCTCGATGAACACCGACGGGTCGAAGTCAATGAGCGAGCCGGGAAGACACTGGCGTCCGTCGGGCGTTAGGTTGACAGGCGTGAAAGGTCCGTCGGGGCGGTCGCTTTTGCATACCATGGCCACACGGCGCCATCCGCGAGAGTGGGGATAGAGGTAATATGTCTTCTTTCCGGTCTTGCGGTCTTTCACCTCCACGAGGTCGGGGGCAAACATGGTGTCCCATTGTCCGTCTACAAACCATGTGAAGATGGGACCTTCGTCGCGCCATTGGCTGAGGTCTTCAACCGGTGCCGACCACATGCGTATGTCGTTGCCGCAATAGGCCGAATAGGTTACGTCGTGCGAGCCTATGATGTAGGCGCGGTACTTGCCCGGCATGTCCGGGTCTTCAAACACGCGCGGTTCGCCGTCGGGCAGGTGCTCCCACAGTGGCAGGTAAGGGTTTTGGGCATTGCCGGCAACAGCCGACAACAAGGCCCAGAGCATCAAAAAGATTTTCTTCATTGTTCTTGTCGTTATTTTATAAGTTCTTTATTGTACGTTGTCATCGGCATATCACCTTCTTTGTCTTTCCTCCGCGGAGCTGCAAGATGTTAAGTCCCTTTTGCATTTCGTGGCGTTTCACGCCGTCAATGCCGTATATTCCGATAATGTCTTCTCCGTTTCCGGCGACAATGCTGCCGATGCCGGCAATGGCGCAGTCCGACAACTTGCACTCCAGAAGCAGGAACTCGCTGAATCCGGATTCGGCGTTGGTGAAGCTGATGATGTAGTTGCCGGCTTTCGTGATGTTCACGTCAAGTTCGTGGCACACGGCGGAGCTGACGTCAGACGAACTGCTGCCGTTGGCGTTGGGAGCAGCACTGCGGGTCGGCGAAGAAACCACGGCTTTGCCCGTCTCGTCAAGCACGGCCACTTTGTAGTTCGGCTCACCCTTCCATGCCGCAACGGCATACTTCAGCTTGTATGCTCCCGGCGCGAGCGTGAGGCGGTAACCGTCCAGACGTCCGTATTCGGCGTTCTTCTCGCGCCAGTACAGTGCCTTGCCCTGATATCCGTTGAATCCGGCGAAGGTGCGTGCTCCCTGTCCGTAAGTGTTGGGATATTCGTGCACATCGTCACCGCCCTGTACCGCGCGCCAGCCTTCGGGCATGGCTCCAGACCCCACTTTGGTGAAGTCGAGCTTGTATACCAGTGCCGCTTCGGCGAATAACGGGCGCAGTGTCACGTTGTCGTCGGGCATTATGAAAGTAAGGTCATCGCCTATTGTCACGTTGCCGTGTATTACCTCCCAACCGACGAGTGCATATCCTTCTTCCGGTTCGGCTGTAAGCGACACGGTGGTACCCTCGGCGGCAGTGCCTGTGTCGGCTGTAACGCGGCCGTGGTCAACGTCGCGTATCGTCACAAGATATTCTTCAGTCTCCGTCCCTTCGGGTGCATAAACAATCTGGTCTATCATCATGTCGGCCCCGTCGGTGTTTGTCAGTGTGAGACTGTTGGTGCCGGCAGTGGCAGTGGCGGTGAATGTCACTTTGCGCCATTGGTTGGTTTCTGTCTTGTCGCACTGCAGCGTATATTCCTTCCCGCCCATTACGGCTTTCATCCGGCCGGCTTTCGACGGCGAACTGTACCTTACCGTAACGTCGTAAGTGCCGGCTTTCAGTTTGTCGGTTGTGTGGCGGAGGCTGCCGGCACGGTTGGTTCCCGTCTCAATGAAGCCGTTGCCGCTGAATCCTCTCACATCGGGACGGTTGTAATAGGGCAGCACCACACAGTCCTTTACCGATTTGTAGTCCATGTCCTCCGCTTCTATTATCAGCTCTCCGGCATAGTCGCCGGGTTGCAGGGGAAGACCGGCCGTCAGTGCTTCGGCGGGCAGTGTGTCCGTACTGCGCCCTGTGGCAGTCCCCGCACACTCGATGCTGATGTCCACAGGACCGTTGTGTTTCACTTCCAGTGTGTACGTGCCGGTGGCTTCGTCCCATTTTTCTGTACCGCGTGCAGTGGCCGTGCCGCGTCTTTTCATCGTATATGAAGGCCGTGCCGACGCTCCTTTTATGGTGAGTATGTCTGAAACGTTGGTAGACACGTCGCTGCGGTAGTTGTTCAGATAGCAGTCCAGTCGGCCGGCATACTCGCGTATGATGCCGCTCGACAGCAGGCCGAATGTCAGCTGCAGGCTGTCGCATGTGTTGTATTCCATGGCCAGAGCAGCCGAAGCCGTGGTCTTGCTGTTGAGGTAAGTATAGGGAGTGTAGGCTACAAGCTGGTTCTTGTGGCGGGAGACAAAAAGGTCGCCGGTGCTCATTTCCGGATACATACTGTTGTATTCGGCCACCTTCCGGCTTTCGTCCGGCCACCGCTTGGTGCGTTCCGACTTCTTCACAACCGTGGGAATGGTCTTTGCCAGATCGTCATAAAGCTCGATGGCCACGGGAATGGTTCCGTACCGCCCGGTCTTCTTCAGATACCAGAAGTTGTTCATCCATTGCCCGTCGTCCTTGTTGAAGGGGTCATCCTGCTTGTATAGCCCGTCGTAGAGAGAGCCCCACGAGGCGTATTTGTCTTCGTCGCTGCCGCTGTTCACGTCGTTGACAACGACAATCTTGGTACGTCCGACAACTTCCTCGCGCGTGGGAATGTACATCATGCCGTCTATAATCTTGCGGAACATGTCTATCCATGCGTTGTCGAAGCCGGGAAAACGACCCCAGTTGCGGCGGGTATACCCGTCGACGGTCGAGTTGCTGAGGTTCTTGAAGTCTTCCGTCCAAATCAGTTCCGGACCGTCCCACACGGCTCCGCCGTTGACGCAGGTCTGTTCCATAACGGTGCCTATGCCTGCTGCGGTGGGATATTTGCGGCCGTGGTTCTCGCCGAGGATGGCTTCGAGCGCACCGTTCCATCCGCAGTTGTCGTAGCGTACGCCGTAGTTTTTGGCCAGTCCGGATATGAACGGAGAGAAGGTTACGCTCTCGTTGTTGTAGAAACATGACGATGTGGTGTATTTGTAAAGCCACAAGATGGCTTCGGGGTAGTCTCTGCACGCCTGAAGCAAGTCGCTGTTGCGCTTCATCATGCCCACGGGGTTGAGCCCGTGCGACCATATGTTGCCGCAGAAGCTGATGGTAAGGAATCCGCCGTAACGGTGCGACATGGGTATCAGCTTCGAGAAAAGTCTGAGCCTGTCGATCTGTGAGCTGGAGCTTTTGTCGCCGGGCTCGTCAAATCCCCAGAACTGTTCGGCGAAGTTCCATCCCAGAAAGTTGGGGTAGCGCTTGAAGAAATACTCGAATGTCTCCAGGTCGTCATCCTTTATGTGGGTGTGGCCGCCACTGGCCGGCTGGCAGGTGAACCACATCTTGTTTGCCTGACACACCGTGGCCCACGACTTGAACGTGCGCACACCGTTCTGCGGACGCATATACACGTCCTTGTCTTTGTCGTAGCTGCACGAGAGTGACAGGTTGAGGCATACGTACGGTTTGATGTCGTCGGGAATGAGGTCGATGATCTTTTGCGGGTCGGCCTGATTCCATATATCCACATGTATCAGCCAAAGCGGATGTCTCTCGTCAATAGGGCGGCGTTCCTGTGCCGTTACTGTTTGTGCGGCCAGCGTAAAGGTGGCGAGCAAAACAAACAATTTCAATAGTCTTGTCTTCATATTCTGTAGCATTAATATTTATTGTATGGTCTTATGGATTGCAATGTATGACGAATCATTGCACAAAATTACAATAAATGAGCCGTAGACCCTTCGACGTTTGTTGCATAGACTTTCCTTTTTGTTTCAACGTTGGCAGGAAAGACGCATAAAGGCCTTTGATGGTATGAATTAAGGGGGATGAACATGAAGTAGGGACATATTCTTGTATTTGTCCGTTTATGGCATATAAATATCCGGACGGACAAATACAGGAATATGTCCCTACATGTGCAATGCTTTGTTATTCTTATTCAGCTTTCTTGTGCGATACGTAGACGCCTACCGCCTCAATGAGGCCTTTATATTCGTCCTTGTATGCGAGGATGGTTATCTCGTCGCCATAGTCAACACCGAGTGTGCCGAACTTCTTTCTCTCTCCGTTCCATCCGGTGGTCACGCCGTACACGTATACCGAACCGCTTGCATCGGTGAGGTTGAAGTTACCGTAAGTCACAAGGTCATCCTTGGCTCCCGGCTCGGTCACCTTCTCCACCTTTCCGGTGAGCATGTAATACTTTGTCTTGCTGTTTTCCACATTGCGGAAGTCGGCAGCACTTATCGGCGTAACGTCGATGTGGCTCTCGTATGTACCGTTCTTCATCTGCGGAGAGTCCTTGAACGATACTTTCGGGCCGTAAATGGTAATCACATCGCCTTCCTTGAGGCCGAGCGACGCGAACTGTTTCGACTGTCCGTCGGGAGTCAGCGTGCCATAGACAAGAACCTCGCCGGTGGCATCCTTGACGCGGATGTTGCCATACAGGTCATTTTCAATCTTGGTGATTATGCCCTCAATGCGGTATGGTGTCTTGGCATTGTCCGGCAGGGCGCAGAATTCGGCAATGGTCTTGTTCTCTATTCCCTGCTGGATTGTGTATGTCATTGTTGATTTGCCGCTGCCATTGCTTGAACTGAATGTGAGCTGGCAGCTGCGTGCCACCTTAATGTCGGGATTCTCCACGATGTCGAACTTGAACACGGCTGTGTCGGCAGGATTCTGCTCGATCTTTGTCGGAACGCCGGCAACAAATTCCGTTGTCTTGTAGCGTACCCAACTCTGGGCCTCCTGCGGTATGTCAACGTAGGCACCCTTGCCCTTGTAGGCAACCTTCACTTCCAGTTCCTGACCGTCGTTGGGTATGTTGAACTCCGGCGATACAACCTTTATGAGCGACTTCGTCACCTTGATTACAGTCACGTCGACCAGCTCGACCGTTCCGTTGTACGTGGTCTTCGGACCTTCAAGTTCCACCTCGTCACCCACTTCGATGTTGAGGCTGAGGAAGTTCTGCTTGCCGCCGTTGGCGTCGAGGGTTCCGTATATGTACACTTCTCCCGTGCCGTCGTTGAGGTACCAGTTGCCGTAGGTGGTGTTGGCTATCGACGTGCACACACCCTTCACGCGGTATGTCTTGCCGTCGGCACCGGCAATCACCTCGGCGCAGCTTGCCGATACGGCCTCCATGGCACCCTGGCGTATCTTGAGGAACTGCGTGCTGTTGCCAATCTTTATCTGCAGTTCATACTCGCGCCCGCCGTCAATGGCGTCGGCGTTTATCTTGAGTTCCGTCACGGGGTTCTCGCTTGTGTTGGCCGCGCCCGAGAGCTGCGACAGCGTGAACCATGTTGCCGTGGTCTTGCCGTTCTTGTCCTTTACCGGCTCGCCGTTTTCGGCTATCACTTGCCTGCCGTCTTCGTCAACGGCCACGTTCATTACCTTCCACTCGTCGTTGGCCGTTATGCTTACCGTTGTCTCACCTCCTTCTTGCGGTATTGCGGCGTATGTGGTTGACAGGCCGATGTTGCCAAGCTGACCCGCGGGGTCGTTGTCCTCCGAACATCCTGTGAAAAGAATTGCCGAGGCGATGGCTGTGAATAAATATTTCAGTTTCATATCTTATACCTTTCTTTATTAGTTGAATATATATTTTACACCCACAGAGGCATACCAGCACTGTCCGATGGCGTGGTACGGAGTCCATGTCTTCGTGCTGCCGCTGACAGCCGACGGGGTGGAGAAGGTGGCATAGCCTTCGGCGTCTGTGCCCTCATACTTCAGTATGCGGCCCTCGTTCAGTTTCGAGTTCATTATCTTGCTCACGCCCCAGCTCGAGTTGAAGAGATTGAGCACGTTCTTGATGTCGCAGCTCAACTGGAGCTTGTGCGTGGTCTTGCCGAACGAAACCTTGAAGTCGTGCTTGTAGCTCAGGTCCACGCGGTGCACCCACGGAGAGTATACGCTGTAGGCCTCGGCATATTCGCCCTGGTGGTTCTTCAGGTAGCTGTCGCCGTGCACATAGTCCATGAAGCGCTTCTGGTCATCCTCGGTCTTGAAGCGGAACTCCCTGTCGGCCACCTGCTTGTCGGTGGGTATGTAGAGAGCGTCGTAGTTGTAGCCGTCGCCGTTCATGTCGTTGGCCATCATGTACGAGTAGTTGTAGCCTCCGCGCCATGTCTCGTAGATTATGCCTACATGGTTGCCGTGCTTGTCGCTGTGTGTGGCCGACACGATGAAGCGGTCGGGCGTCACGTACTGCGAGTTGTGCAGGTTGATGTTGTTCGGGCCGTTCACTGTCGGTACGTAGGTGAAGGCCGACTCGGCGTTTGAGCCGGGCATGCCCGTCAGTTCCTTAGAAACGGTGTGCGTGTAGGCAGCCATGAGGCTGAGGGTCTCGATGGGGCGCATGTTGACGGTGACGTTGGCCGACCATCCGTAACCCTTGCTTGTGTTCTCCAGCACGAAGGCTTTCGTACCCGTGCGGAATGTCTCGGGGAAGAGCGGACGGTTGTCGGCACCGTTGGGGCGTGCGAAACCTTCCACGGGCATCATGCTCCAGTCGGAGATGGTCACGCCGTTGATGGTCTTGTTGAATATTCCCTCGGCAGTCACCGTGAACGGGAACGACACGGGCACCTCATAGTCTACGGCGACAGATGTCTTCCATACCTGCGGCATCTTGAAGTCGGGGTCGACGGCTGCTATGGCAGACGGCACGGCACCGTCTTCAGACGATATCGTATTGGGGAAGCCCATGCCGATGAGCTTGTCCTTGAGAGCGCTGATGGAGGCGTTGCCGTTGGCATCGACGGTGAGTCCGCCCTTGAACTCGTTCATCACGGCAGCCATGTCAGCATACTGGGCCTTCACACCGTCGGGCAGGCGGTTGTAGTTGGTCGACGGGCCGAGTTGTGCCTGATACTGCACCATACCGCCGTTTGTGGGCATGTTGGTGAAGAACACCAGCGGCAGACGGCCGGCGAAGAGACCCGTTCCTCCGCGCACCTTGAGGCTCTTGTCGCCGAACACGTCGTAGGTGAATCCCACGCGCGGCGAAATCATTACGTTTGCCGACGGCCATTTGCCCGTGTCGATGTGGCGCCCGTTGTAGTCGAGGTCGTAGATGGCCTTGTTGGTCATCAGGTCGCCGTTGTTGAAGAAGAGGCCGTCGAAGCGTATGCCGGCGGTCAGCTTCAGCTTGTCAATGGGGTTCCATTCGTCCTGTGCGTAGATGCTGCCCTGGTTGAACTTCACGCGTGCAGCGGGCGATGTCTCGCCGCCGTATCCGTATGTGAGGCACACCACTTCGGGCACTGCACCGTTTATGAAGTCGTCGACGCTCTTGTAGCGGTAGTAGCCCGTACCGTTGCGCATGTACTGGTTGTCGGCCATCTGATACTCGTAGCTCAGTCCGGCTGTTATCTTGTGCTGTCCCAGATAGTACGTAACGTCATCCTTTATGTTGAAGATGGTGTTGTGCACGGCGTTGTTGTATGTGAAGAGCTCGTAGCCCAGCGACATGTACTGCGTAGTGGTGTTTGTGCCGTCGTGTATGTCGATGAACGGGAACTCCGATGAGTTTGTGCCGCGCACGTCATCGAGCTTTGAGAATGTGGCGAGCAGCTGGTTTGAGAGGTTGTCGCTCAGGCGGCTGTTCAAATCAAACGAGAAGGAGTGTACACGGTTTTCCATCGAGTACATCGAGTTGGCAAACGCCATCGAGTAGAGCGATGTACGCGAGTAGGCCGAACGGGGTCCGCCGTCCATCGACGAGGCGTTGGGGCCGTTCCATGCCGTGTTGTTGGTGTAGTTGTAGCGCAGTGCCAGACGGTGGTTGTCGGTGATGTTCCAGTCCAGGCGCGCCAGTATCTTGGTGTTGTCCTCGTCAGCCGGGAAATCGTTGTACGAACCGGTGTCATACCCGTACTTCTCGAGGGCGTGGGCCTGCACACGCTGCATGTCGGCCACCGTGGCGTACGACAGATAGCTGTCTGCATCGCCCACACCGTTCTCGGAAGCCCTCCAGCGTACTGCCACCGACGGTGTCTTGCTGTATTCGGCATTGGCGAAGAAGAAGAGCTTGTTCTTTATTATCGGGCCGCCCAGTGTGAATCCGTATGTCGTGGTGCGGTCTTTCTCGCGTGCTCCCGGTATCTGCTCGCCTTCAATGGCATCGCCGCGCATGTTCTCGTTGCGGTGGTAGATGTATGCCGTGCCCTTGAAGGTGTTTGTTCCCGACTTCGTTATGGCGTTCACTCCGCCGCCTATGAAGTTGGTCTGGCGCACGTCAAACGGAGAGATTACCACCTGCAGCTCCTCGATGGCGTCGAGCGAGATGGGGTTGCCTCCGCCGGGGAGTTTCGATGACAGGCCGAAGTTGTTGTTGAAGTTGGCACCGTCGACGGTGAAGTTGGCCGTACGGCCGTCGGCACCGGCGAAGCTCATGCCGTTTCCGCCGTAGGGTGAGAGGCGTGTCACGTCGGTGATGCTTCTCGTCACGGTGGGCATGTTCATTATCTGCAGGTTGTTGATGTTGGTCGAGGCGCCCGTCTTCTCTATGTTGAGCTTGGTGCCCTTTCCCGTTACAACCACCTCGCCGAGCACCTTTGCGTCTTCGTTCATCGAAGTGCTCAGGTTGTAGGTCTCGCCCAGTTGCAGCGTAACGCCCTTCACGATTTTTGTCTCATAGCCGAGATAGCTGATTCTGACTTCGTAGGGGCCGCCTGAGCGCATACCGAGTATGTTGTACATACCTTTGGTGTTAGTAACTCCCACGTAACGTGTTCCGGAAGCGGTGTGCACGGCCTCGATGGTGGCGCCGATGACGTCTTCGCCATTGGCTGTAATCTTGCCTGACATGCCGGATGTAGTTACCTGTGCCACGGCTGATGAAACCATCATCAGCATTGCGGCGAATAGGAAATACAATCTCTTGTACATAAGTAAATTGTTTGATAATTAATAATTTAATTTGAAGGACGGTATACCGCCTTTATTACTATGCCGCAAAATTAACTAAAATTTTTTGTATAAATGTTACAAATGTATTAAAATTATGGTTTGACGGTTAAAAAAAGTATTTTAGGAGTTAATTTTTTAGGAGTTAAGGAGTTAAAGGGAGTTAAGCCAAATGCTCCGGCAATAGTTTATGCTCATAATGCTATTGGCTTAACTCCCTCTAACTGGTTCGTCCGGCATTGGGAGTGGCATGATTTGGGGTGGCATGATTTGGGGTGGCATTTCACATACCAAGTATCGGGCTGAAAGCCCAGCAAGCTCATAGCCCGGGGCAGAGCGAAGCGGCACCCCGGGTATATACGGGCGAAGGCAATCGCCCTGAAAGGGCAAAAGCATTAAATATCAATGACTTATATTGTGCATACATGTGCTTTTGCCCTTTCAGGGCGCCGGTGGTGTGCGGTTCATAA
>NZ_URNN01000036.1 GCF_900549175.1 uncultured Prevotella sp.
GCCCAGCCTACGGCAAAGGGCATCTACATCCACAACGGCAAGAAGGTTGTGAAGTAGCATAATTATCCCGTCAAGGGGGCTGTGCCAGCATTTTGACACAGCCCTTTTTTCATGTCATGTGTGTAAAAGAAGCTTTCTTGTGTAACCTCAAAAGGAGCGTCATTATAATACCAAGCGGTCCCTTATGATATACGATTTGCCTATCTGTCGTGCACCTTCGATGACAAGAATCTTGTCGGAACCCGACTTTAGATGGTCTTCTATGTACTTTTCTATCTTTCTAAATAGCATAGCCTAACACTTTTCAATATAAAACGATGCTGCAAAATTACACTTTTCAATATAAAGTGAGGCTTCAAAATTACACTTTTCAATAAATATGGGTTCCATGTATCGTAAAGATGGTCACTTACACAGTTCGGCAAAGCTGATGTGGTATTTCTCTCCGATGCTTGCCTCGTAGTTCTTGCAGAAGTTGTCGTAGACGTTCTTTGCAATGCCTTTCTTGTGGCGGCGGCAGAGTATGGCACACTGTGTGGCGAGGGCGTTGTCGCTGAACGGGTCGTGCAGCAGAATCGTCTTGGCTATCTTCATGGCCATGTTGTCGTTGCCGCTCTTCTGCTCGCGGCGCATCTGGTGGGTGAGCAGCGAGATGACAGCGTTGGAGTATTCGGCCTTGAACTTGTCGAGCCACTCGAACGAGTAGTTCGGCAGGAGTGGCCCCTCGAAGAGCAGTTCGAGCGTGCGTGCCCGTGTCTCCTCGCTGTCGTCATTCTCCATGTTGTTCATCATAGCAAGAGCCTCGCGGTAGTCGAAGAAGACGTCTTCGCCAACTTTCATGCGGTAGTGAATCTTGTCGTTCACAATCTCAACATTGCCTATTTTCTCCAGCAGCACCCGCAGCTTGCGCATGTATACGTTGCGGTTGTTGCGTGCCGACTCGTCGTTCATCTCCTGCCACAGGGCCTCGTCGAGAATGTGTATCTCGATGCCCTTGCTGTTGCGCTCACTGTGCAGGAGGAGCATGAGCAGCAGGTTGCGCGTGCGGCGGGTGAAGAGGGATGTTATGTCCTCGCCGTTGCGGTCGTGAACTACGAACTTGCCCAGAAGCGATATGTAGCCTCCAGTGGGATTGTAGTATCTTGAAGGGAGCTCTTCCTTGTCTTCATATTCGTCATCCTGTGTTGTCTCGATGGCGGGAGTGGTGGCATTGCCGCCGGTTGTTGTGTCCTTGCTGTCCGTTGCTGTTTGTTTGTCGCCGGCTGCTACAACGTCGTGGGCTTTGGTCGTAGACTCTTCTCCAGTCGTTGCTGCAACGGCGTTTTTGGCCGAAGACGATGTGGTGGGAGCTGCCGGTTGGGGTGTCGTGCCTTTGCGCTTGCGCCGTATGGCGATGGTGGCTGCAACTCCGGCCGGGATTATGAGCAGAAACAGCCACCACCATGATTTGCTGTCTGACTTTTGGGTTGCATTCTCTTTTGTCATGTAGTCATCCTGTATGGGCAGGTCGATGGAATAAATCCGGATGTTGTGTTTCAGATTGTTCATCCGGCGGTCAATGACGACATAGAGCTTGCCGGCATCGGTGTTGCTGTACATATCGAATGTGAGGTCTTTGTAATCCCAGTTTTTGTCCATCCCTTCTGTTACGATTTTCCAGCCGGGTTCTTTCATGGAAATCTTTATCAGACGTCCGCTTTTATATGTTGTGGCGGCATAGAACGTGCTGTCCTCGCTATTGTAGATCATCTCCGAGGCCAGCAGGAAACTCGTGTTTTGCTGTTCTCCCTCATATTTCCATACTGTGTCTGCCTTCAGGGTTTTCAGGTTTATGCGCGTCAGATCATAGTAGTATGAGCATGGAAGCTCCTGTTCTCCTGTGGCATTGCCGTAGCCTCCGAAGATGTAAAGCCAGTCGCCGACAACAACGGATGCCGCTCCCGTGCGCGGCCCGATTTTCGGGGAGTAGTCGAGCCGGCGTATCTCACCGCTTCCGGTGTTCAGCCGCCACAGTGTGTTCTTGTATTTATAGAAGCCGTAGCCTCCGAACATGTACGCCACGCTGTCGTTGGCTCTGGCCCATGAATGGTTGAATTCTTCGGGCTCTTCGGTAATGTTCCTGTCGTTGCTCCACTGTCCCGTGGCGAAGTTGAAGCTGGAGATGAGATTCTCCTTCATGTTGTATGTGTATAGTCCGGGGCCGTTTTCGCTGTATGCGATGTAGTTGGAGTAGGTCATGGCGCGGTATCCGCCACGCACGCTGACGTTTCTGAGTGTTTTCGTTGACGGGTCGTAGCAGCGTACGGTCTTGCTGTCTACTATATAGAAGATGTTGTCCCGCGGGTTGTATGTCACTTGTGTCTTGTCCTTTGACTCGTACGTGAAGAGGGTCTCCCATTTCACATGGCTGTCCAAAATCCAGCGTCCGTTTGTGGCTGTGGCCGGGGCGTCGGATATGTTGTCGTTGCAGACGCTGGCGTTGTGTTGGCGCAGGTTCCAGAAATATTTGTTCTTGTCACCGTAGAAGATGCTGATGTCACGCACGTTCATCGGCGCCACATCCACGTAGTTGGCGTCGTTGAGGTGCATGCCGAAAAAGATTACGGCCGAAGATGTGTGGCTGAGGTCGGCCGGAACGGCAATCTTGTGGCCGCCGAAGTCGTATGAGATTCGGCCGTTCTTTTTGTCGAAGGCAATCTCCACCTTTATATTCTTGCCGGCGGTGACGTCGCTGTCTATATAATGCAGCTTGCCGTCAATTACGAGTACAGGTTTGTTCACCCCGGAGAGGGTGGCGTCGATGTGCTTGCCGTCATTGGTATTTATGCAGAAGATATTGCCGAAAAGCGATTCGTCACCGCGCAGCTCCATATAGAACGACATTTTGAAGCGGTCATTAATCTCTATCGGATTGCCGTTGTTGAGCATCAGCGTGGTGCGCTTTGCCGGCGTGTATGAATGGGAATTGAAATACAATCCGTCATTGTTGCCTCGGACGCCTGTGACGGATAAGGCGCTGAGCATACAAGTTAATATTATTTTTACCGATGCGAGTCTCATGTGACATTGTATATTATGTTTGCAAAAATACGACAAAAATGTGAAAAGACATAACTGTTTTGCACGAAAAGTGACAATTAATGCCACTTAAGTGTTTTTTAATTGTCTTTTAATTTGAAAATACCGTGGATATTATGCCGTTACGGATAAATTTGCAAGAAACAAAAAACAGTCCATTATTGTAAACCGATGAAACAACTCTTATCAAACTTCAAAAAGGCGCTTGCCTGTATGGTAATCATGTCGTTGCCGGGAATGGCGCAGGTCTCCGACGGCGGAAAGACCTGTGTTGACTATGTTAACCCGTATATCGGCAACATCAGCCACCTGCTGGTGCCTACGTTCCCCACGGTGCAGTTGCCCAACAGCATGTTGCGTATCTATCCCGAGCGTGCCGACTTCACGTCCAGCCGCATCAACGGCCTGCCGCTCATCGTAACCCACCACCGTGAGCGCTCGGCGTTCAACCTGTCTGTATGTCAGGGTGGGACAGAGGACATAACGTCAAACGTAATGTCATATACGTACGACAATGAGAAGATAACGCCCTATTCTTATAGTGTATATCTTGACGGGGCCGGTGTGCAGGTGGATTATTCGCTGTCGCACCAGTCGGCCGTCTACAACCTGAGCCTGCCGTCGGGCCGGCCGTCGTGGCTCCTGCTAAACTCAAAGGACGGCAGCATCAGCGTGAAGGACAACACACTTAGCGGATGGCAGCAGCTTGACGGCAAGACCCGTGTGTACGTCTATGCCGAACTGCAGCATAAGCCCGTACGTACCGCTGTCGTGACCGGAGGTAAGGCAGTGCCGGGCACCAAGGCCGAAGGCCGTGACGCCTGTGTGGCTGTTGGGCTGCCCGACGGCACACAGTCTGTTGCCGTGCGCTACGGCGTGTCGTTCATCAGCGTCGACCAGGCCCGCAAGAATCTCCAGCGCGAGATAAGGACGTATGATGTCGAGGCTGTGAAGGCCGAGGCACGGAAAGTATGGAACGAGGCTCTCGGACGCATTGAGCTGACGGGCGGATGCGACAACGAGAAGACGATATTCTACACCTCGATGTACCGCTACTATGAGCGTCAGATCTGCATGAGCGAGGACGGACAGTATTACAGTGCGTCCGACGGCAGGGTGCACAAAGACGGCGGCTCGCCTTATTATACCGACGACTGGGTTTGGGACACCTATCGTGCTGCCCATCCGCTGCGCGTGCTGCTCGAAGCCGACAAGGAGCGCGACATTATCCGCTCGTTCGTCACCATGGCCCGGCAGACCGACAGCCTCTGGCTGCCCACGTTCCCCGAGAGCACGGGCGACTCGCGGCGCATGAACTCCAACCACACAGTGGCCGTGGTGGCCGACGCGCTGGGCAAGGGAATAACCGACTTCGACGTGAAGACGGCATATCAGGCCGCACAGAACGTCATCTATAACAAGTCGCTCGCGCCGTGGTCGGCCGACACGCCGGCCGGGTGGCTCAACAGTTTCTATATAAAGCACGGCTACATCCCCGCCCTGCACCACGGCGAGAAGGAATATCTGGCGGAGGTGAATCCGCACGAGAAGCGTCAGCCCATCGCCGTCACGCTCGGCACATCGTACGACGAGTGGTGCCTGTCGCGCATTGCGGCATATCTCGGACGTACGGCCGACAAGAAGAAATATGAGGACCGTTCGCTCAACTACCGCAACGTGTTCAACGCCGATACGCGTTTCTTCCATCCGAAGGACTCCGACGGCAACTTCATACAGCCGTTCGACTACGTCTTCGACGGCGGTATGGGCGCGCGCGACTTCTATGGCGAGAACAACGGATGGGTCTATCGTTGGGACGTGCAGCACAACATTGCTGACCTCATACGCCTGCACGGCGGTGCGGAGCAGTTCAACGCCGACCTCGACGAGATGTTCAACACGCCGCTGGGCCGCAGCAAGTTTGAGTTCTACGCCAAGTTGCCCGACCACACCGGCAATGTGGGACAGTTTTCCATGGCCAACGAGCCGTCGCTCCACGTTCCTTATTTGTACAACTACTCCGGCCGGCCGTGGATGGCGCAGAAGTGCATACGCACGTTGTTGAAGGAGTGGTTCCGCAACGACCTGATGGGTGTGCCGGGCGACGAGGACGGCGGCGGCATGTCGGCCTTCGTGGTGTTCTCGATGATGGGCATCTATCCCGTCACCCCCGGTCTGCCCATATACAATATCGGCAGCCCGATGTTCCCCTCGGCAAAGATTCATCTCAGCAACGGCAAGACGTTTGAGATTGTCGCACAGGGTGCATCCGACGCGAACAAGTACATCCAGAGCGCGACGCTCAACGGCAAGACATGGAACAAGCCATGGCTCACGCACGATGACATAATGAAGGGCGGATGCCTCGTGCTCGTCATGGGCGACAAGGCCAACCGCGAGTGGGGTGCGAGAGCAGAAGACACACCGCCGTCGGGAGTCGGCATGAAGTGACGATATCAGACTTCATTATCTTCAATAGGTTTTATAAATAGTAAGTTTATGTTTAATTTTGCAGGGAATAAATGAAGAACCTGTGTATAGTACAAACGAATAAAGAGCAGAACGAATGAAGAAAATTGTTTTTATGTCGCTGTTGGTCGGCGCGTCTACATGCGCCATGGCGGCAAAGTACGGCGGAAAGCCGTTCAAGGTGCATAACGTTCCGTGTACGATAGAGGCTGAGGACTATGACCTCGGCGGCGAGGGAGTGGCCTTCCACTATCAGAACAAGACGGAGGGCAACCGCCGCGACTACCGCGAGGACCCGGTGTGCATAGCTTCGGCCAACGGCGGTCTGGTGCTGGGCAACACCAATGGCGGCAACTGGACGAACTATACCATCAACGTCGGTGAGGCGGGCGACTATGCCGTGGACGTGGTTTGTGCCGCCGGAGGCGACAACGGCAGCTTCGACCTGCGTGTCGACGGTGTGCCGGCATGCCGCGTGAAGCGTATTCCAAACACGGGGTGGCAGAAATATACGACGGTGACCGTTGAGGGTGTTCACCTGAAGAAAGGCAAGCACGTGCTGCAGTGGTACACCAACGGCGGAATGAACTTCGACAAGATGACGCTGCGCCGCACCGGCGCGCTCACCAACGCCGGACGCCAGGGTGACTTCAACTATAAGTATCCCATCACGATGGAGCAGCCCACAACGGTGCCTATGTTCCTCGTGTTTCCGTCGCAGCTTTATGAAGGACCGTTCACCGGAAACATGTACACCGCCGACCCCTCGGCCCACACATGGAACATCGACGGCAAGGAGGTGCTCTACGTATATGCCTCGCACGACATGGAGCCGGCCGTTGGCTGCGACCGCATGGACCGCTATCACATCTTCTCTACCGAGGACATGAAGACATGGACCGACCACGGCGAGATTGTCAGTGCTGCCGATGTGAAGAAGAAGCTCGGCGTGGGCAGCAACGGATTCATGTGGGCGCCCGACGCGGCGTACAACAAGCGCGACGGAAAGTATTACTTCATATTCCCTCACAAGATTCAGTCGCATCAGGACGGCGACGCCGAGGACGTGTGGGCGCATTTCCTCGCCGTTAGCGACACGCCTCACGGGCCGTTCAAGCTGCTGGGATATATCAAGGGCGTGACGAACACCATCGACCCGTGTCTCTTTGTCGATGATGACGGCGAGGCATACGTGTTCGTCGGCGGTGGCGGCGTGGGCTGCTACGGCGGCAAGCTGAAGCGCGACAACTGGCTGGAGCTGGACGGCGGGATGAAGAAGATGGAGGGACTCAACGCCGACTTCCACGAGGCTCCGTTCCTGTTCAAGAAAGACGGCAAATACTATATGACCCACTCTGACAACAATCCCGAGCAGCTCGGCGGCAATCAGCTGATGTATGCCATCGGCGACTCGCCCCTCGGACCGTGGCGCGACGGCGGTGTCTACATGCTGCCCCACGCCGAGGAGACGGCCCACGGAAGCATCGTGCAGTTCAAGGGCCGGTGGTATCAGTTCTGGCACAACGCCAACTACAGCGGCCGCGGCAATCTTCGCTCGGTTTGTTGCAGTCCGGTGACGTTCGCCGAAGACGGCTCTATCAACATCATCCGCACATGGGGTTCGCCCAAAGGCGGCAAGTTGCCGATGCTCAACGCCGGTGCACCGCTCGTCATAGAGGCTGAGGACTACAACGACGGCGGCTCGCAGGTGGGATTCTTCAAGCGCGGCGACAACCAGACCTATACCTTCGGCAAGCTCGACGTCCAGCCCATGAAGGTAAAGACCGATGGTGGCGTGACCTATATCGCCGACATGCAGCGCAAGGAATGGGCGCGCTGGTCGTTCTTCGCTACCGAGACGGGCACGCATACGCTGCGCTGCCGCGTTCGCAACAACGGAAACTCTGAAGGCCGCTTTTATGTCGGCATCGACGGCCATTGGACGGCCCGTGAGGAAATAAAGGTGACGTCGAAGGCTGGTGAATGGACTGACATCGAGGTAAAGGATGTCAGGATTGCCGCCGGAGAGCACTTCCTGATGTGGCGCGCGATGTTCGGAAACATCGACGTCGACAGGATAACGATAGAATAAATTAGGACGAAACGAAATGAGGGTGTATCAAAATTAAGTTCATGCAATATGCATGAACTTAATTTTGATACACCCTCATTTAGATAGTCATTCCTCTATTTTCCACTCCGTAATGGTTCTTTCGCTGAGGCTGAAGTTTATCCCGACCTTTACGACGGGCAGATTGTAGAGTGCGAATCGCGCCGGATAGTTCTTCATGTCAATCTGTCCCAGTGCCTCTTCGGCCGACTTGTTTATCTTAAGTTCGATGACGTATATCCGCGTTGCCGTGCGCATCACCATGTCGACGCGCCCCGTAGCCGTGCGCACCTCAACGTCTATATACTGGCCGAGCAGTGAGAATATGACATACAGCATCTGCTGGTAGTGGCCCTCGTAGTTGGTGTTGTCACATTCCGGCACGGTGAGCAAGAATGTCTTCAGCAAGCCGAGAGCCTTGTCCATGTCATCCTGACGGAGTGCCATATACATTTCGGCAACCGCCACGCGCCCCTCCATCGTCTTCTGCTGTGTGTAGTTTGGCAGCAGGCCGTTCATCAGTCCCATACGTATTTCCGTGTTGGGGATGTCGAGAGTGTATATGTCTGCCGGCTCGTTGTAGTCCTTTATCGTGAGATACCCGCTTTGGTACAGTAGCGGAACGATGTTCGTCAGGTTTTCCGTAGGTGCGTCGAAGTCGGCAGCGAATGTCGTCACGTTTCCGATGCGTGAGGGTACGATGTCGTACTTGCGCAGCATCTCGATGAGATATGTCGGTGTTCCGCTCTCAAACCAGTAGTCCTTTATGCGGTTGAAGGCGAATACTTTCATGATGCTGAACGGGTTGAAAATGTCGGGCGACGGCCATGTGAAGTGGTAGCCGTCATACTTTTCGGTCAGTTTCTCCACTATCTTGTCCCTTGTCGTGCTCTGTATGGCGGCAAGATTGTCGATGTGGTCGCTCATCTGCGTGAGCATCTCCTCCTTTGTTATTCCGCAGATGCCGGCATATTCGGGGAACATGCTGATATTGGAGATGTTGTTCAGCTCGCTGAATATGCTGAGCTGCGAGAACTTCGTTATGCCGGTGAGGAAGACGAAGCGCAGATATGGATCGCAGGCTTTCAGGGGCGAGTAGAAGTTTCGCATCACGTTGCGCAATAGCGGCAGGTTCTCGTCTTCATGTACGACATCGAGCAGGGGCGCGTCGTATTCGTCGATGAGCACCACCACCTTGCGGCCGGTCTTGTGATATGCCTGCTGGATGAGGTTGCCCAATCTCCCGTTCACGGTTACGGCACGCTCGGGAATACCGTATATCTTCTCATAATTATACAGTTGCAAGTCCAACATTGAAATCAGTTCCTCCTTGTCGGTGTGCTTCGCCATGCTCATGTCGAAATGCAGTACGGGGTATTCCGTCCATTCCTTTTCCAGCCGGCTTATGGCCAGTCCTTCAAACATGTCCTTGCGCCCCTCGAAATAACTGCGCAGGGTTGACGTCAGCAGCGACTTGCCGAACCGTCGCGGGCGGCTCAGGAAAAAATAGGGATTGGGCGACGATGCCATCCTGTAGATATACTCCGTCTTGTCGATGTACAAGTAGTCGTTCTCCCTTATCTTTGAGAATGTCTGTATGCCCACAGGGCACAGTTTAAGCTGTTTCTGTTCCATATATTCCGCCATACTTTTGCCAAAAGTAAGCATTTTCCGTGAAACGGCAAAGGTTTTCGTCCGCAAAGTGAAATGATGCCGGAAAAGATTATTATTACACTGTCTGACAGTCTTGAAATCTGCCGTACAAATATCAGCCTGCAGTACGTGTTGAACGAGCCTTCGAGTTGTGATGGTTGTCCAAATTATAATTTGGCTTCTGGCAGCACCGCTTTATCTGGATTTTTTGGAAATATCCGTACTATATTACCGATATTGTCGTATGTAGGGTGGACTCTTGTACGTTTTTGTACGTTTTTGCACAAATGACGAGTTTTTATAGCGGATATTAGTGTTAAATTTGCACCAGAACAATCAAAACCAAAGAGTAACAGATATGAAACGACAAGGTATTCTGACCTTATTACTATTGCAGTTGGCCACGACATCCGTCATGGCACAGACAAGTATCACCATCAGCGGAGACAGCGACTGGCTGTTCAGACACGCGAAGACAGAAACGGAGGCTGACGCAATCGTGGCCGACGGTTTTTTCAAGCCCGGTTACGCCGCACAGTCATTTACGAAAGTATATGTGCCGTCAAACTGGGCTGTACAGGGATATGAAGAGCCCGTCTACCGCGGTTTCTCCGACAAGACGAAAACCAACGACAGCGGCGATACGGCCAGCGAGGGACTCTACATCAAGCACTTCACACTGCCGTCATCCTTCGGCGGCAAACGTGTGTTGCTGAACTTCGGCGGTGTATGGAACTCGGCTGAGGTATGGCTTAACGGCAAGCCCCTGGGACGCCATGACAGCGGCTACACGTCGTTCGCCATGGACGTGACGGGCGTTGCCGTCAAGGGCGACAACACGCTGGCCGTCAGAGTGCGTCAGGTCTATCCGGGATATAAGACGGATACGTATGATGACTGGACTTTGGGCGGAATCTATCGCGATGTGACTCTGACGGCCATGCCGAAGAACCGCCGGATAGACCGTGTGACGGCCGTCACCGACTTTGATGCGGCCTACTGTGACGCCAGTGTGACGCTGAAGATGATGATAGCCGACACTCACAAGGCTACCCTGCCCGGCAATTACCGCTCGCCCGGCAAGCCATATTCGCTCCATGTCACGCTGACCGATGCCGACGGCAAGGCCGTGTGTGACGAGACAGTCAGCTGCCAGTCACATACGACGACCAGCCGTGAGCAGCAGCTGACACTCACGGTGAGGAACGCCCGCAAGTGGACGGCAGAGACACCTTATTTATATAATCTCAACGTAGACCTTATCGAGACCGACGGTCGTGTGACCCAGAGCCACAGCGAGCGCATCGGACTGCGCAAGGTGGAGACACGCGGCGGCGTGCTGAGGGTCAACGGCCAGCCCGTCAAGCTCCGCGGTGTCAACCGTCACGACGAATGGCCCACGGTGGGACGTGCTACTACGCGCGAGCACTGGCTTAAAGATCTTGAACTGATGAAGCAGGCGAACATCAACTATGTGCGTGCCGCCCACTATCAGCACGCCAAGGGATTTATCGAGATGTGCGACTCGGTGGGAATGTATGTCGGTGCGGAGGTCTCGCTGGGCGGTGCCGCCGGCCGGATGTACGATCCGTCGTTTGTCGGTCCGGTGATGGTGAGAGTCAACGAGACAGTGGTGCGCGACCTGAACAACCCGAGCATCATCTACTGGTCGGTGGGCAACGAGGACCCGCTCACCGACATGCACCTGAAAGCGGTGAAGTTTGTCAAGGCGCTGGACCCCACACGCCCCGTCTGTCTGCCGTGGAATGCCGACGAGACGCTTCCTGAGGAGATTGACATCCTTTCACCCCACTATTGGACGGCCCACGAGTATGACTCGATAGCCTCACGCTCGAAGCGCCCCATCATCACCACCGAGTATGTACATGCCTACGGGGAGATGCGCTTCGGCGGACTGGAGGATTGTTTCCGTTCGCTTACCAAGCATCCCGCCGGTGCCGGCGGTGCCGTGTGGATGTGGGCGGATCAGGGAATATACACCCCTGTGCCGAAAGACACCAAACGCTACAAGAGCATAGAGAAGGACAGCCTCTATCTCAGGATTGACGCCGCCGGATGGGACGGCATCACCGACTCCTACCGCCATCCCACGCGCGACTTCTGGGAAGTGAAGTCGGTCTACTGTCCGGTCTATCCCGTCAGCGCACGGCTCTCCGAAGACCGTTCACAGGTGGACATCACCATGCGCAACGACTACGACTTCCTGACTACGGCAGGCCTCACCATCGGCTACCGTGTGATGGTGGACGGACGTCAGACGGCTTCCGGCGTGTCTGAAATGGACGTGCAGCCCCATGGCGAGGGTGTGCTTCATATCGCCAAAACGGGCCTGAAGCCGTTAAAGGCCGGCCAAACGGCATACGTGATTGTTACGGTCAAGGCCGCTGACGGTCACGAGCAGGGCAGCAAGAGCGTGGAACTGGCCTCCGTGCCGCTGTCCGTCGGCAAGGACGTGAAGCTGGGTCTCACCGATGGCAGCGACGCCATAACGGTCACGGCCGGCAAGCGCAGTTTCGTGTTCAGCCGCAAGACTGGAATGCCCGAGGGTATGCAACCGGCTTTCTGGCACAAGCTGAACGACGGCGACATCACCGGCAAGACGCGCATTAAGGGCGAGAGCTTCAGAACCGAGGTGACGCAGATGACAACGCGTCAGGCGGCCGATGGCATTATGGTCAGCGTCAAGGCTGACATGATTGTCAACGACAGCAACCGCGTGGCCGGCGACTTCACGTTCCGTGTGACCCCGCAGGGAGACATGGTGGTTACCTACAGCATGACGCCGCAGGTGACGGTGAAGAAGCTGCCCTTGATCGGAATGGCCTTGGAGACACAGCCGCGGAAGTGGTTCGGTTTGGGGCCGGAGGATGCCTACCCCAACAAGAAGGCGGCGCCGCTGATGGGGCTGTATGACGCCCGCAAGTGGAGCGGAACGAGAGCCGCCCGCTGGATAGACACAGACATGGGACGTATCGTGCTGACCCCGAGTGTGAGTGACTATGCCTATATCGACCGTGACGCTGCCGACAGCCCCGTCATGCGTGTGGTGTCCCATGTTCAGGGCCGTTCGGAGAAAGGGCGTCTGAACGACGAACGCTACAGGATAGTGTCCGGAGAGACATACAGCGGAACGTTCAAGATTGTTTTTTAGTGAATAAATGAAGTGAATAAGTAATTTGCATCTCTGCGTTTAAATTAATACTAATAAGAATGAAAAGATTCTTTTCTTATTTCAACATACTGCTGCCCGGACTGCTCGTTGCGTCCGCCACATCGGTGACGGGCCAGACCGTGGAGCAGATGTATCACGGATTCAGGAGCGTGCCCGACAGCGTGCGCACGAAGACATGGTGGTTTCACGGCGAAGACCGTACGACGCGTGAGGGCATCACCGCTGATTTGGAAGGTTTCAAGAAAGCCGGTTTGCAGGGTGTGGTGTACTACGACCAGCAGCACGGACAAGGCACGGAACATTCGTTGAAGGCCATGAGTCCCGAATGGTGGCAGATGCTGAAGTTCAGCGCATTGGAGGCCAAGCGCTTAGGGCTGTCGTTCGACATCAATATCTCGAACGGCTATTGCTGTGGAGGCCCGTGGATAACGCCGGAGCTGGGCATGCAGTGCGTGAAGAGCACGGAGACCGTCGTCAAGGGCGGCAGCCACTTTCGCGGCAAACTGCCGGAAGTGGGGAAGCGTGCCCTTGAGGATATTGCCGTTCTAGCTTTCCCCGTCAGTTCCGACGCTCCGGAGACGATAGACTGTCTGCCGGACGGCTTTACCACCGACAAGCCCGTCACCGTCATGCTGGCTTCGTTCGAAAAGCCATATACGGCCCGTTCGCTCTCCTACAACATGACGGGATGGAGCAAAGGTCCGCAGAGCATTATCAACATTCCCTGCGAGCCGCAGGAGGAATTCTTCGGCGACCGCTTCACGTGGCAGCCGCCCATCGGTGAGCTGGAGGTGTCGGATGACAGTGTCATCTGGCATAAGGTGACCACGCTCCATAGTATCTACGCTGTCCGATCGCTGCGTCCGGACTATACAATCTCGTTTCCCGCAGCCACGGGCCGCTATTTCCGGTTGAACCTTCACGACTGGACTCCGAGTGCCGGCGGCTGGATGCTACTGAACAACGAGTGGGTCAGGACGGAGCCGGAAACGGGAGCTGGCAGTGACATGAAGAACAGGCAGAAGCCGCTGACAATAAAGAGTATGTTGCTGTCGTCGGTGCCGCGTATCGACCGCTGGGAGGAACGTGCCGGCTGCTACATCGAATATATCCGTCCGTCACAGACTCCGGCATACGACGCCGGAGAGGTCATCGCACGTGACCGGATGGTGGACATCACCAAACATGTAGACGCAAAGGGCTTCCTTGACTGGACTGCTCCGGAGGGCTGCGATTGGAAGGTGGTGCGCTTCACCAACTGTTTCACGGGTGGAGCGTCGAAGCACGGCCGGAAGAACCTGCTTGGTCCGGAGATGGACAAACTGTCGGTGCGTGCGGCTGAAGTCCATTGGCGGAACTATACGCAGCAGATTCTTGACACGCTGCGTTCGATAGGTTGTCAGGTGCAGAGCGTATGTATGGACAGTCATGAGGCCGGTTCGCAGAACTGGACCCACGATATGCCGCAGCTGTTCCGTGAGAAGTTCGGCTACGACATCATCCCGTGGCTGCCGGCCATGCAGGGCTATATTGTTGGAAGTGTAGGGGAGACGGAACAGTTTCTACAAGACCTGCGCCGCTGTATAGCCGACGGCATCAACGACCGCTATCTCGGAACCCTGCAGCGTCTGTGCCGCGAGAACGGGGTGGAGTTCACCTGTCAGGCTACGGGTAACGGACAGAGCATCTGTTCCGACAATCTTGCCGCCAAGGGACGTGTCGACCGTCCGCAGGGCGAGTTCTGGACACGTCATCACGAAGGCAGCTACGACACCCGCGAGGCTGCGTCGGCCGCCCATATCTACGGAAAGCCGATTGCATCGGCAGAGGCTTTCACGGACTATGCCTATACCGACTATTTCGGCAGTGTGAAGGACGAGATCGATATGGAGACGGTAATGCAGGTCAACGAGTTCGTCATCTGCGCCTCGGCCCATCAGCCATGGCTTGAGCCGACAAAGATTCAGACGGCCTACAACCGCGACTATGCGCTGAACCGCAAGAACACGCTGTGGCCTTTTGCCCGCGCGTTCTTCGACTATCAGGGACGCAACCACTTCATGATGCGTCAGGGTCGGCCTGTCGTTGACATACTGGTATATGCCGGCGATGACGCCCCAATGAAGATGCTGGGCCACCGTCTGCCGCAGATACCGGAGGGCTATGACTTTGACGTCTGCTCCATGGACGGACTGAATCAGGTCCGTATGAAGGGCGGCAGGCTCTTCACCCGCGACTCCCGTATGTCCTACAGCATACTCGCTATAGAGAAGAGTGCTTTGGTGCGTCCCGAGATGGAAAAGACCATTGCGGCATGGAAGGCGCAGGGACTTCCCGTCTATGACAACCGCACGCAGCCGGACGGCGACATGGAGAAGACGCTGCGTCAGGCGCGCATCAGTCCCGATGTGGTCATCAGCAGCCGGCGTTCGGCGCTGGACCGCGTGTTCACTACCCATCGCCGGACGGCATCTGCCGACATCTACTATCTGGTGAACCATTCGGACAAACGGACCTTTGACGATTTCGTGGCTTTGCGTACCGGCTACGGTCATGCCGAATACTGGGACGCGCTGACCGGCGAGCGTTATGCCTTGCCGGCAGAGTGCACGGTCGACGGGCTGCGCATGCGTCTGAAGCTCCAGCCTCTGGCGGCAGGATTTGTAGTGGCATATAACGCAGATGAGAACAACTCCGGACGCTTCTCGAAGAACGCCGGCCGATACAATCCCTGGGCCAAGGAGACGGCGACGCCCGTCGGTGGTGAATGGACGCTGACTTTCGACCGCACGTTGGGCGGACCGGAGAAGCCTCTCGTCACGGCAGAGCTGACGGACTTCTCAAAAAGCAACGACCCGGAAGTCAAGTATTTCTCCGGCATGTGTACCTACGACAACACGTTCAGGCTCGACAGAAAGCCTGCGGGCAGGATGGCCCTGCGTATTCCCGGACTGCACGGCGCCGCCCGCGTGGTCGTAAACGGAAAGGAGGCCGGATACATCTGGTGTACCCCGTGGGAGGTCGACATAACCCCGTTCGTGAAGAAGGGCAGAAATAGGATAAGAATTGAGGTGCGCAACTCGCTGGTTAACCGTCTCATCGGCGATGCCGCCCTGCCGGAGGCTCAACGGAAGACATGGATATTCACACAACTGTATAAAGCCACTTCCCACCTGAAGCCTTCCGGTATTGACGGACAGGTTCTGCTGATTGAAAAGAATATGTAAGTCAGCTGACACAAAAATAACAGTCAGCAAGGAGAAGACACAACGACTGAAAGAATGGATTGACAGGTAAGAGTGTTCATAAACTTTGCGTAATCTTTATTTTTTCCTTCAAAAAGTCGTTGGTTTGGAATTATTTTTTTAAGTTTGCAGAAAAATAAAGCCTATGGAACCACTTCTTGATTTCTCTTTTCTGGAGCGCCGGCTCGGAGACATGTCCCGGCGGCGGAGCGTCGCTTTGGCCTGTCCGCACGACAGCCATACCGAGTATGTCATAGAGCGTGCCCTCAAAGAGGGTTTCGCACGTTTTGTACTTACCGTAACCGGACCGCTCAGTGCACGGCTTTCTGCGGTGGTGGAGGCTGCGGAAGGATTGGTCAGCATTGTGAAGTGTGCCGATACGGTGGAAGCCTCGCGTGAAGCTGTGGCCGCGGTGAGGCGCGGTGAGGCAGAGGTGCTGATGAAGGGCACGGTGAACACCGATGTGCTGTTGCGTGCCGTGCTCGACAAGCAGTGCGGACTGCTGGAGCCCGGCCATGTGATGAACCATATAACGGTGAGCCACCTTCCCGCTTACGGCAAACTGCTGATGTTCTCTGACGCCGCTGTGGTGCCGCGCCCGTCGCTCGAGCAGTTTGACGCCATTGTCGGGTCGTGTGCATCGGCCTGCCGGAAACTGGGCATCGGCACCCCGCACATTGCACTGACGCACTGCACGGAGAAGGTGAACCCGAAGTTTGAGCATACCGTATCTTATGAAGAGATAAAATGCCGTGCCGCCGCGGGAGCCTATGGCAGCGTTGTTGTAGACGGGCCGATGGACGTGAAGACGGCACTCGATGCCGGGAGCGGTGCCATCAAGGGTATATCCTCGCCTGTGGCGGGAAAGGCCGATGTGCTGATATTCCCAAATATAGAGGCAGGCAACACGTTCTATAAGACCATCACACTTTTTGCCGGCGCACAGACTGCAGGATGGCTTGCCGGTACGACGGTGCCGGTGGTGGTGGCCTCGCGGGCCGATTCGGAAGAGTCAAAATATTACAGTCTGGTGATGGCAGTGACGCAGAGCCGTGAATACTGATTGTCTCATGCAGATTCGTTAACACTAACCATATTAATTGCAAGCCCAATGAACAAATCATCCGTTTCCAATTCCGCCGTTTACCGCATACTGGTAATCAATCCCGGGGCAACATCGACCAAACTCGCCGTTTATGAGAACGACAGGGCCGTGTGGATGTCGGGAGCGCATCATACCGCAGCCGACCTCGTGAAGTTTCACCGTTCCACCGACCAGTACGAATACCGTATGGACTTCATACGCCGCCGCATGGAGAAAGACGGTATTGCCGTCGACTTCGATGCCGTTATCGGACGTGGCGGACTGCTCCGACCGTTGCCGGGAGGGGTGTATCGTGTAGACGAGAAGATGAAGCGCGACCTGCTCAGGGCAGAAATGGACCACGTGTGCAATCTCGGTGCCTTGCTTGCCGACGAGCTGGCGCAGGAGTGCGGTTGTCCCGCTTTCATTGCCGACCCGGTAGTTGTAGACGAGATGCAGGACGTGGCCCGCTACACGGGCATACCCGGCATGGTGCGCAAGTCGGTGTTCCATGCGCTCAACAGTAAGGCCATGGCCCGCCAGTATGCCGCCAAGGCCGGACTGCGGTACGAGGACATAAGCGTGATAGTGGCCCACATGGGTGGCGGCATATCCGTGAGCGCCCACCGCCGGGGAATGGTCATCGACGTGAACAACGCTCTCGACGGCGAGGGGCCGTTCTCCACCGAGCGTGCCGGAACGCTGCCTGCCGGACAGCTTGTCGACCTCTGCTTCAGCGGCAAGTACACCATAAAGCAGATAAAGAAGATGATTCACGGTCACGGCGGCCTAATGGCATACACCGGCACTAACGATATGATAACCATTGCCCGCCATGCCGAAGAGGGCGACGAGGCGTACAGCGGCGTTCTCGATGCCATGCTCTATACCGTGGCCAAGCAGATAGGGGCCATGCACGTGGCGCTTCACGGTGAGGAAAAGGCCATCATTGTCACCGGCGGCATAGCCTACAGCGACTACTGCATGGAGCGGCTCAAGGCACAGACGGACTTTCTGGCTCCGGTGGTGGTGATGCCGGGTGAGAACGAGATAAACTCGCTTGCCTACAACGCCCTGTGTGTGCTCACGGGCCGTATAGAACCAAAGGACTATTCGGAGATGTGCCGTACCAATCAGTCCTGAACCCAAAGACGCAAAGAGGCGCAAAGGTTTTTTTGACTGTGGAGATACAGTGTTTTTTTTACTCCTTTGCGTCTCTGCGTCTTTATTTTTTTCTCTTTTTCATGTCACAAAACGGTTGTTTTTGCGTAATACAGGTAAAAACAAGAGAATACGAACAAACAAAACTTTGGAATTATGGATATACGGAGATTCTTTATCGTTGCTTTTGCCGTATGCGCATCAGCGGCATGCAGCAGTTCGAACAAGTCGGTAAGTGAAAGGGATTATGCCGGCGCAGGGCGTGCGGAGATATTTTCGGAAGCGGGAAAGGCGCTTCATGACAATACTAAAATGATCAAGCGTACGCTTCCGCTGCGCGACTTCAAGGAGATAGAATGTGGCTATGTCGTTACATTCAATTATACGCAGTCTTCCGATTACAGCGTTACTCAGACAACAACCGAGCAAGGGCATGATTTGCTGGAAGTGTATGTGGACGGCGGCACTCTGTATGTTAGGGGCAAGGCTGCCAAGGGTAAAGTGGAGAGAGGTCGGAATACACCCGAAATAATATTGGATGTGTGCAGTCCAAATCCGCGGCGCATAGCGTGCGCAGGTATTGTTGAGGCAAAACTGTCGGATATCGACACGGATGACTTCACGCTTGCGGTCGAAGGTATGTCAAACATGAATGTGGGTCGGATAAAGGGGCGTTCCGTCAAGATAGATAAGGGTGGCGCGGCCAATCTGTATGGCAGCACCGTATGTTCTTCACGAGAGCTTACCATTATTTGTAGCGGCATGGGTACACTTTCTGTGGGTGACATATCCTGCCACAGCGCATGTTTGGACAAAGGAGGCGGTGCAAATTTGCAGATAGGTAATGTAAAGGCCGCGGCCGATTTAAATATGAAGGCGGGCGGCATGGGTACACTTTCCGTTGGTGACATATCCTGTCACAGCGCATGCTTGGACAAGGGCGGCGGTGCCGACCTGCAGACCGGTGCTGTAAAGGCGTCGGCCGATTTCAGCATAAAGGCGGGCGGCATGGGGAAAGCCGTCTCTACAAATGTAAGCTGCCAAAACATGAAGATAGACAAGGGCGGCGCGGCGGATGTCAAGGTGGCTGACATTGTGAGTCGTGGAAAGTTTGACATATCTTGCAGTGGCACCGGTAGCCTTAGTGTGGGTGATGTAGATGCCTCGGGCGTGCTGATGACCATTGGCGGTGCGGCGGAAGTGAAAGTGGGAAAAACACGGAGCACAACCCTGAACATCAGCCAAAGCGGTATGGGAAAATCGGTGATGACCTTCAAAGGCCGGCAGGTGGATATATCCAGCGGTGGGGCGCGGAGTCTGACTATAGGCGTGGATTGCGACAAACTGCATGTCGTGCATAGTGGTATGTCGGCCATGACGATAACGGGTACGGCCGACGATGTGAAGATAGAGGGTTCGGGTGTCACGTCGGTAAACTGCGGCGGGCTTAATAACTATTGATACCGTTCGGAAAGAACTAACGCACATTCCATTGCCGATGACAGACAGTGAATACATGGAAGAAGCCGCTGTGCTGAGGCCGCGCCTTGTAGGTGTGGCGCGGCAGTATGTGGGCGACGAGGCCGAAGATGTGGTGCAGGATGCCATGTTGAGGCTTTGGGACATGCACTGCAAACTGCACCGGCCTATGGAGCCGATGGCCCGTGTGACAGTCCGCAACATGTGCGTCGACAAGTTGCGCCGCCGTAATGTCGTGACGGATATCCCTGCCGCCGATGACGATGCGGCTGCCGATGCCGTACGCGAGCAGATAGACCGGATGATGGCCATTGTGCGGCAGCTGCCCGACGGGCAGCGGGACATATTGCGCATGAGGCACATGGAAGGCATGGAGATGAGCGACATAGCCGAGCAGACCGGCTGCAGCGCGGCGGCGGTGAGAAAGGCGCTGAGCCGTGCGCGCCAGGCTGTAAGAGAGCGTTATAGAGAAGAAAGGAGAAACAAGTGAAGGCAATGAACAAGACAGATGAAATAAAGATATTGACGGAACGTTTTTTCGACGGCACCACATCACTCGATGAGGAGAACAGGCTTTACGCCTTCTTTGCGTCGGACGGTGTGCCTCCGGAGCTTGAGGAGTATCGT
Source organism: uncultured Prevotella sp. (assembly GCF_900549175.1). GTDB lineage: Bacteria > Bacteroidota > Bacteroidia > Bacteroidales > Bacteroidaceae > Prevotella. The sequence goes on from NZ_URNN01000036.1 coordinate 20,100, forward strand.
GAGATGTTCTGCGGTTTCTCCCTGTTGGCTTCGCCGCAGGCCGTCGCCGCCATGGGCAATACCACCGCCTGTGCTGACAAGACAACCGCTGGTAGTGCAGACAACATTCCCGCTGCCGCCTTGTCATATACGGAAGAGCCGTATCTTGTGCCGCGCCGCCGCCTTACGTTGCTGAGGCGAGTGTCGGTGGCCGCCGCCGCTGCGGTGCTGATAGTGGCGGGCTTCTTCGTTGCCGACGATATCCGTTACCGCAACCGCCTGTCATCGCTCTATGGCGGCAGCTACATGATTGTTGACGGCAGGCGGGTGGACAATCTGAAAGAGATTCTGCCCCATATAGAGAGCACGTTGCGCTTGGCCGAGAATATTGAGAAACATGCCGACGGTGACGCCACGATACGTGCGGCGGAGCAGAATGTGCTTGACAACATAAGCGATCCGGCGGAGCGCGAGCGCATATGCCGGTTGCTTGAGTGATAATGTTTTTTAGTTGGTTTTGAGACTATGAAGAGAATATTGATGCTGTTATTTGCCGTCATGGCACTGTTGCAGATGTACGGGCAGAACGCGATAGACAAGCGGGTGGACATGTATTCCACCATGGGTGCGAGCACGTTCACCTCGGTTGTCGAGCGCGACCCCGCCACGCACAAGGTGAACAAGGTTGTCAAGGTGCTGAAGATGTCATCCTTCAACGCCTCCGGCTTTGCCGAGGTGTTCAAGGCGGAGTCGCATACGGGCACATTCACCTCGGTTATCAAGGATAACAAGATGACGATGGTACTCACTGTTGAGCGCAAGGACTGCGCACGCGTTTACGTGCTTACGTATGACAAGCGGCAAACCTCCGCCATGGATGCGAGCGTGACGATAATCGTCAATTACAGGAAGTAGAAGCCGTAAACGTTTACGTTGTTATATATACTGCAAATGTCCCGTTAAGTGGGAAATTTGCAGTATTTTTGTTACCGAAAAGTCATTAATAACCAATCTAATCACAATCTGTTATGGCAAATAAGATTTTCATGCTATTCCTCGGGCTTGTGTTTGCTTGTCCCTCCATGTCGCTGGCCGACACGGAAGAGACGGTGACCATCGGCGATACGGTGGTGGGAAAGTTCGCCACCATGCTCACGTTCAGCGGCGATGATGTCGTGCTGACATTCGATGACGGTACGACCCGCACGGCCGACATGTCGCTCGTGTCGATAGACCTCACATACGGCACCGACCCGTCGGGCATTACAGGCGTAACATCCGCCGGCGACGGCACCGCGCGCGTTTACAGCGTCTGCGGACAGTATATGGGCAACTCCACCGATGGGCTGGCCAAGGGATTGTATATTGTGAACGGAAAGAAAGTAATAATAAAATAAAAACGGGACAAGATGAAACAGACTACACATATTATATATGGCGTCATCGTGATGATGATGCTGACAATGCTGCCCGCCTCCCGTACTGTGGCGCAGACGTGGGACTTCACGTCGGTAAGCGCCGCCGACAAGGCAAATCTGGCAGCCGATGCTACGGCGTGGGAACACGAATCGTCAAGCAGCAACGACAGGTACAAGAACAAGACCACGTACGACGCGGCACCGCTCACAGCCAATGGAGCCGAACTGGAGTTCACGCGCGGCCTGCTCTTTACCGTCGGGGCGGCTGATGCCGTGCGTGTCGACGTGAAGGGCAAGCGCATGGCCATGAACAAGGCACTCACCATCACGCTGAAGGACATGAAGGCCGGCAGCAGGATAACCATGAAGTGCAAGACATCGAAGAGCGGCACGGCGCGCGGTGTCAACGTGACCAACCTCACGCCGGAGTCGGGCTCGTTCAATGCCACATCGGCCGACGACCAGACCAATGTGGGCGTGGTTGGGGCCGACGGCGACGTTATGCTGACCAACACAGGCGGACTGTACGTGTACAGCATCGGCGTGACCGACGGCGGCGGAACTACCGGGCCGTCGACAGGCGGCGATGACCACTCGGCTGCGCTGAACACCGCCGTGAGCCAGGCACAGCTTACCACCACGGGCAATGTGATGAAGTATTACAATACCGCCGAACTGGCCGGAATAGCCATCGACCGCAAGGCCGGCACCGTAACCGTGACACCGCAGACGGGCGACTGGACTGACGTGTTCACCCGTTCGGTGAGCAACATAGCCTTCTCAAAGGCATCGCAGACATCCGGTGGAGCCGACATCACCACGGGCGGGGTGGAGATAACCCGCGCCGGCGGATGGTTTGAGTCGGCGTATGTAGTGTGGAACATCTACGGCGGAGCCACGTCGTACAACGTATACGTAAAGGGCGGGCAGTATGCCGACTACACCAAGATAGACAGTGAGCTGGTGCGCAACTACGGCACCTTCGGGCGTGCCGATGTTGTCGGACTGGCCGCCGGAGAATATTCTCTCAAGGTGGTGCCCGTTACGGGCGGCACCGAAGACGAGGCCAAGGCCGGCGTGGCTTCGGGCATGACAGTGCGCAACTACGACCGTTCGGGTTTCGCCCACCTCAACTATACCGGCGTGGGGGCATACAATGATGACGGAACGCTGAAGGCCGGCGCACGTGTGATATACGTAACGGCGGCCACGGCAAAGACGGTGACGCTCGATGTCATAACGGGCAAGAACGACAAGACGGAGACCTTCACCGGACTGCAGGCCATCGTCAACGCATATCAGAAGGGACTGGAGACACGGCCGCTTGCCGTGCGCATTGTGGGCACCGTCCGCGACACCGACATGGACTACTTCGGCAGTTCGGCCGAAGGCTTGCAGGTGAAGGGAAAGAACAACACCATCCCCATGAACATAACGATAGAGGGAGTGGGCGAGGACGCCACCGTGTGGGGATTCGGATTCCTGCTGCGCAATGCCGTGAGCGTGGAGCTGCGCAACTTCGGCATCATGCTCTGCATGGACGATGCCGTGTCGCTCGATACGGACAACGCCCACTGCTGGATTCACAACCTCGACCTGTTCTACGGTAAGGCCGGAGGCGACAGCGACCAGGCCAAGGGTGACGGAACGATAGACGTGAAGAGCGACTCGAAGTATATCACCATATCCTACAACCACCTCTTCGACAGCGGAAAGTCATCACTCTGCGGAATGAAGAGCGAGAGCGGCCCCAACTACATCGACTATCACCACAACTGGTTCGACCACAGTGACTCCCGCCATCCGCGTGTACGCACAATGACCGTGCACGTGTGGAACAACTACTACGACGGCTGCGCCAAATATGGTGTCGGTGCGACGATGGGTTCGAGCGTGTTTGTGGAGAACAACTACTTCCGCGCCACGAAGAACCCCATGCTCATCTCGAAGCAGGGAACCGACGCCAAGGGCGACGGAACGTTCTCGGGTGAGAACGGCGGTATGATAAAGAGCTTCGGCAACGTGTATGCCGAGAAGGGCAAGGGCAGCAACTACACATCCGTGACACAGCACGACACTGCCACCGACTTCGACTGCTACGAGGCCGCCGCGCGCGACGAGAAGGTGCCGTCGTCGTTTGTGGCTCTTACCGGTGCCACTCCCTACGACAACTTCGACACCGACCCGGCGCTGATGTACACCTACACTCCCGCAGCCGCCACCGACGTGCCGTCGGTTGTTACGGGCTGGTGGGGTGCCGGCCGCATGAACAAGGGCGACTTCAAATGGACATTCAACAATGCCACCGACGATACCGACTATGCCGTGATAAAGGAGATGAAGACGGCTCTTGAGAACTACAAGAGCACGCTCGTGGGAGGATTTTGAACAGAGAGCGGTGAGAAGTGAGGTTTTTGAATTACCTTTACTTTAACGTATGTTAAAGAGCACCCGCACCACGATTTCCGCACTACGGCGCGAAATACGCGATTTTTCGCCGAAATGGGGAGCACTGACAGTCAGCGAGTTACGCGATTGTTAATTTGTCAACATAGCAGAGAGGGCCTCCTTACACTCCGTTTACGGCGTACTTGCATCACGGTTAGGCCGTAACCGCAA
>NZ_URNN01000037.1 GCF_900549175.1 uncultured Prevotella sp.
CGGAGTGTAAGGAGGGCCTCTCTGCTATCTCAACAAATTAACATTCGCGTAACTCGCTGATTGTCAGCCTCTCCCTTTTGAACGAAAAATCGCGTATTTCGCACCGTAGTGCAGAAATCGTGGTGCGGGTGCTCTTTAACACATGTTAAAGTAAAATTGTTTCATATGCAGCGGGGCGTGCGCATATTCCGGCCATGTAGGGCTGGCGGTATGTGGGAGTGATGGCCTGACGGTTGCTGGAATCATAATAAAACAAAAATTAATGCACAGTTGTTCGTTTATTCCGTTGATTTTGAGTATCTTTGCCCGAATTTTATTTTTAAGATGTTTTAATATAAGAGATGAACGTAATTACAAAGAGTGTTCAATTGCCTGATGGGAGAACCATCACGATTGAAACCGGGAAAGTGGCAAAACAGGCCGACGGAAGCGTTGTGCTGCGTATGGGCAACACCGTACTTCTGGCCACTGTTTGTGCCGCAAAGGATGCAGTTCCCGGAACAGATTTCATGCCTTTGCAGGTTGACTACAAGGAGCAGTATGCTGCCGCAGGACGTTTCCCCGGCGGATTCACAAAGCGCGAGGGCAAGGCCGGCGACAACGAGATATTGACCTCTCGTCTGGTAGACCGTGTGCTCCGTCCGCTGTTCCCCTCCAACTATCACGCCGAAGTGTTTGTGAATGTCATGCTTCTCAGTGCCGACGGTGTTGATCAGCCCGATGCATTGGCCGGATTTGCAGCTTCTGCCGCCTTGGCTTGTTCAGATATTCCGTTCGAGTGCCCCATCAGTGAGTGCCGTGTGGCCCGTATCAACGGCGAGTACGTTATCGACCCCACTTTCGAACAGATGAAGGAAGCCGATATGGACATCATGGTGGGCGCTTCTGCCGAGAACATCATGATGGTGGAAGGTGAGATGAAGGAAGTTTCTGAGCAGGACATGATAGGTGCCCTCAAGGCAGCCATGGCAGCCATCAAGCCCATGTGCGAACTGCAGGCCGAACTCAGCAAGGAGCTGGGCAAGGACGTAAAGCGCGAGTACGACCACGAAGTGAACGATGAGGAGCTGCGCGGGCAGATGAACAAGGAGCTTTACGGAAAGGCTTACGACGTGACCAAGCAGGCTCTTGAGAAGCAGGCACGCCAGGAGGCTTTCGACAAGATACTGGAAGACTTCAAGGAGGCTTACGCCGCTGCCCATGCCGACCTCACCGAGGACGAGCTGGAGGAGAAGTGCGCCATGATGGACCGCTACTATCACGACGTGATGCGTGACGCCATGCGCCGCTGCATCCTCGACGAGGGTATACGTCTTGACGGCCGCAAGACCGACGAGATACGCCCCATCTGGTGCGAGGTGAGCCCGCTGCCCATGCCTCACGGAAGTTCTATCTTCACCCGCGGTGAGACGCAGAGCCTCTCTACATGTACGCTCGGCACGAAGCTCGACGAGAAGCTCGTTGACGACGTGCTCGACAAGAGCTACCAGCGCTTCCTGCTGCACTACAACTTCCCGCCCTTCTGTACGGGTGAGGCCAAGGCGCAGCGTGGCGTGGGCCGCCGTGAGATTGGTCACGGCCATCTGGCATGGCGCGGTCTGAAGGGTCAGATACCTGAGGACTTCCCCTACACGGTGCGCCTCGTGAGCCAGATTCTCGAGAGCAACGGTTCGTCGTCGATGGCTACCGTATGTGCCGGCACTCTGGCGCTGATGGATGCCGGTGTGCCCATGAAGAAGCCTGTGAGCGGTATCGCCATGGGTCTTATCAAGAATCCGGGTGAAGACAAGTACGCTGTGCTCAGCGACATTCTCGGCGACGAGGACCACCTGGGCGATATGGACTTCAAGACCACCGGTACGAAAGACGGTCTGACAGCCACACAGATGGATATCAAGTGCGACGGTCTGAGTTTCGAGATACTCGAGAAGGCTCTTATGCAGGCCAAGGCCGGCCGTGAGCACATCCTCGGCAAGCTCACAGAGACGATAGCCGAGCCGCGTGCCGACCTGAAGCCGCAGGTTCCGCGCATCGTGCAGATAGAGATACCGAAGGAGTTCATAGGTGCCGTGATAGGCCCGGGCGGAAAGATTATCCAGCAGATGCAGGAGGATACCGGCGCCACCATCACCATCGACGAGATAGACAGTGTGGGCAAGGTGCAGGTGAGCGGCCCCAACAAGGAGAGCATCGACGCTGCCATCGGCAAGATACGCGCCATCGTTGCCATACCCGAAGTGGGCGAGGTGTACGACGGAACGGTGCGCTCGGTGATGCCTTACGGATGCTTCGTAGAGATTATGCCGGGTAAGGACGGACTGCTCCACATCTCCGAGATTGACTGGAAGCGCCTCGAGACCGTTGAGGAAGCCGGCATCAAGGAGGGTGACAAGATAAAGGTGAAACTGATGGAGATAGACCCGAAGACGGGCAAGTACAAACTCTCTCACCGTGTGCTCATCGAGAAGCCGGCTGACTATGTTGAGCGTCCCGCACGCCGCGAGCGTGGAGAGCGTCCAGAGCGTGGCGACCGTCGTCCGCGCGGCGAACGTGGTGAGCGTGGTGAGCGCCGTCCCCGTGGCGAGCGTCCGCAGCGTCCGTCACTCGGCGACATCATGCCGCAGGAGAACCACGAGCCGAAGGATTTCAACGACTCACTGGACAAGATGGATTTCTAAGCTCTTTTGAGCAAGGAAAAAAATAATCTGAAAACCCGTATCGGGAAACAACAAACCTGAACGGGGAAACTGACTGTAGGGACATATTCTTGTATTTGTCCGCCAAACAATTATTGAATATCAATATGTTACGGGCGGACAAATACAAGAATATGTCCCTACTTTCTGTTTCATCCATCAGTAGTTCTGCCATCCGTTGCGGTAGGGATATATGCCTTAATGTTGTCGTAACATCCCTGTCTTTTGTTTCCTTTATTAGGAAAACGCAGTTTTTCGGCACTTGTTTTTATAGAAAAACGCAGTTATTTGACCCTTGATTTTATAGGAAAACGCAGTTTTTCGGCATTAATTTTTGTAGGAAAACGCAGTAAAAGCAAGAAAATAAGTATCTTTGCAGCGAGTTAAACTATTGACAGTCATGCTATACAGGAAGATTACAAAAAGAATAGAAGAGCATCTCAAGTCGGACTCAAAGAGAGTCCTTGTCATTGATGGTGCCCGACAGATAGGGAAGTCATATATAATAAGGTGGGTAGGGGAGCGGCTTTTCCCCAACTACATCGAGATAAACATGGAGGAAGACAAGCTCGGCGACCGTATCTTTGCGGAAGCGAAAACCGTAAAAGACTTCTATCTTGCCCTCAGTGTCATTGCAGGCGACAGGATGAAGGACAAGAGTTCGACGCTCGTCTTTATCGATGAAATACAGGCATACGACCATCTGCTTACACTCTTGAAGTTCCTGCGGGCTGACAACAGGTTCACATACATCGCCAGCGGGTCGCAGCTTGGGGTGACGCTGAAGAACACTTCATCAGTCCCAATCGGCAGTATTTCAATAGAGCACATGTATCCCATGGACTTCGAGGAGTTTCTGATGGCCAACGGTGTGGGCGAAACGGCAATAGACTCCATGCGCGACTGTTTTTTGAAGGAAAAGCCGTTGCCGGACAGCATGCACAACAAGATGATGGACTTCTTCAGAAAATATCTGCTCGTGGGAGGTCTGCCCGCCGTTGTAGACAGCTATCTGACAGAGCGGAACATCGTTGAAGTGAGAAACATTCAGGAGGAGATACACTCTCTTTACGGCGTGGACGCATCCAGATATGAAAGTGAATGTAACCGCAGGCTGAAGATACGGCGTATCTTCGACATGGTTCCGTCAAACTTGGAGAACAGGAAGAAGCGTGTTGTCATCAAGGACATAGAGAACAAAAGCTGGAAGAGGGCCGAGAACTACAGTGATGAATTTGAATATCTTGTATCGTCCGGAACAACTCTCGAAGTGAAGGCTATCAGCAATCCTACCTATCCGCTCGTGAAAAACAGCGGCAAGAATCTGTTGAAACTCTATTTGAATGACGTCGGAATACTCTCCGGCATATTCTATAAGAACAACATCAAGGCCGTGATGGCTGACGAATCGAGTGTCAATTTGGGTGCTGTCTATGAAACGGTAGTGGCTCAGGAACTGCATGCCCACGGTTTCAGACTCTACTATTATGACAACAAGAAGAACGGGGAGGTAGACTATCTGATTGACGATTCGGACAACCTGGCCGTTATACCGCTTGAAGTGAAATCCGGCAAAGACTATACTGTGCACAGTGCGCTGGACAAGTTCCTCTCCATAGCCGACTATGATGTCAAGCGGGCATACGTTCTTTCAAACGAACATAATGTCTTTAAGGAAGGCGGCATAACCTACATACCTATATATTACGTGATGTTCTTTGAAAATGTATCGCATGCCGTGGGGCAATGGTAGGGATGACATCCGAATGGATGTCAGTGGTCATCATAATGTCCGTAGGCGGCCAATACGAGAACGATTATCTCATCATCGTGCACCTCGTAGACAAGGCGGTGTTTCTTTGTTATGCTGCGCGACCACTGTCCGGCGCGGTCGCCCGTCAGGCGGTGGGGGTGGCCGGTGCCGGTGGTGGGATGTTTTTTCAGCTCTTCAATGAATTTCTTCAGCTTCTTATAAGCTGAAGGCTCATCTTTCTGCAGAAGTCTTGCCTCTCTGGTCGCATTTGAAGTGAATATGATTTTGTATTCCATCACCCGACCCTTTCAAGAAATTCGTCAAGCGTTTCACCGGGTAACATTTCATGTACCTTCCCCTCCCGCGCCTGCTGCAGCGATTCGTCAATCTTCGCAAAGAACTCCTCTTTGGTCATAAGGGTTTCGTCCTTTTCCTGCGTCGCTAATTTCTTCAGATACTTTGCCGCCCGCTTCATCAGGTTTTCGTTCTCGGCTATTATGCTGAGACTGCGGTATATTTCGGCGTTCAGTTGCATTGTTGTCATGTTGATTCCTCCGTATTTTATTGTTTTCGCTGCAAATATAGCTATTTATTTTAATATAAGCAAGTTAAGGGAGCCCGTTTGCCGTGGCGGGCATGCGTTTTCAGCGTACGGTGCTTTATTTCCTTTCACCGAACTGCTCTATCTTTGTCCGGCCGCCGTCACCGCTGATGCTGACATTTTTTGTGTTGTGCAGATAGAGCGAGCCGCCTGTTGCGCGGTCGCTGATGCTGATGTCGCTGAGGGTGATGCCCTCGGCCTCGGATATCAGCGACGGGTTGGCGGCAGTGGCGTGCAGACCGGAGATGTGGATTCCGTCGATGGGACGTTCCGGCAGTCCGTCCATGTAAATGGCGCGGTCGGCTCCGGCACACGTGATGTTGTGGATGAAGATGTTGCGGAACGTCGGCGTGGTCTCGCCCACGGCAGGAACGTCGGTAACGCGGTAGCCCGTCATGTCTTTCAGAAAGGCACGGCCTTCGGAAGGCTTGAAGTAATACATGTCGAAGAGTATTCCCTCGTTCTTGATGCGTTCCATATAGATGTTGGCGGCGAAGATGCTGTCCACCACGCCGCCGCGGTCGCGGTTGCTCTTGAAGCGCAGTCCGTTGTCGGTGCCCATGAAGAGGCAGTCGCTCACGCTCACACGGCGCACGCCGCCCGACATCTCGCTGCCTACAACGAAACCGCCATGGGCATGGTAGACCACGCAGCTGTCTATTATGACATCCTGCGTAGGCACACCGCGTCGGCGTCCGGCCTCGTCGCGTCCCGATTTGAGACAGATACCGTCGTCACCCACGTCGAACACGCAGCGTGAAAGGTACACATTGCGGCATGACTCTATGTCTATGCCGTCGCCGTTGGCCGCATTGTGGTCGTTGCGCACGGTGCAGTTCTTTATCGTAATGTTGTCGCAAAGTTCCGGCCGGAGGTTCCACATAGGCGAATTCTGGAATGTTATACCCTCCAGACGCACGCGGCTGCAACGGATGAAATGGAGCAGTTCGGGGCGGACATAGTCCTTGTATTCCTTCCACCGGTCATCTTCCGTGCCCATGCGCAGGCGGGCATATTCCTGCTCTTCGGCCGTCATGGGGTACCAGCGGTCTTCCTTGGCGTTCATCACTCCCTCGCGCGATGTCCTGTCCCGCCACTCGTGCACGGTGGCGTTGCCGCGCTTGAACGGCCGCCAATGCTCTCCGGCTCCGTCTATTATGCCCCGTCCGCTTATTTCGATGTCCGTCGCGCCGTATGCACACAGTGGCGACTGCCGGTGTTCGCTGCCTCCGTTGCCCGTCTCCTCGTTGGCTCCGAAGAGTTCGCCGAGCGATTTGTAAAGACTCAGCCGCGGGTCGAATTTGATTACGGCCATGTCATTCAGGTGAAGGCGGATATGACTCTTGAAGACAATGGGGCCGGTAAGCCATACGCCGTGCGGTACGGTGAGAGTACCGCCGCCCTTGCTTTCCAGATGGGCAATGGCTTTGGCGAAAGCGTCGGTGCAGAGTGTCAGCCCGTCGCCCTTGGCTCCGAAGTCGGTTATCGACACGGTGAGTGCCGGTATCTCAGGTTCTTCCACCATTATGCTCACCGGTCCCGACCGGTATGTCCTCACGTTGCCTGCCACGGCGTTTCCCACTCCCATGATGATTGCCGTAGCGATAAGGACTGTAAAACGGATACTTTTGATGTTCATTTTCTGATCAGTTTTGTTTGTTATAATTAGAATACGTTTCAGCCCGGCGCTTCCCTTGCCTGCTATGCCAGTTGGTGGAGCAAACCATTCCACGGACATATATAATTCGAAATGTTGTCGGATGAGCCAAAATTATGTATGACGGATATCCTAAACTTCCGGATAAGTGTTAAAAACATCGTATTGTGAAGAGAAATAAAAGGATGATAACAACATTTAAACCTTTTTAACTTTCGGGGGGGTAAATTGGACTATTGGTTGTACTTTTGCATGCAAAAACAGAGGTTTTGGGATAATATGGTAAAGAGACCTCGACCAGACACCTTCGGTCAGATGATGATCGCGTATGTTAGTTGTAGGATTATGTCTTAGTGCAAGAAATATAATGTGAAATTAAAAATCCTAAGGTTGCAATGAAAGTGGTAAAAAACGTATTAATATTTTTCATTATGGCAGCAGTTCCGCTTGCCAGCTACGGTCAGTTGGCTGTCAAGACCAATCTGCTTTATGATGCCACCACCACTCCCAACATCGGATTGGAGTACGCTTTGGGCAAACGCTCGTCGGTGAATCTTGTCTATGGCATAAATGCCTGGACGTTCGGTTCGGGCGAGGATGAGCACAAGGCGCAACATTGGGTACTCATGCCGGAGTACCGCTGGTGGCCCTGTACAACCTTCAACGGACACTTCTTCGGTGTGCACGGCATGGTGGGACAGTTTAATGCCGCCAATGCCCATCTGCCCATTCCCGGAATGTTCTTCAGTGGTGACAATCTCACCAAAGAAGTCCGCGACAAGCGTTATGAAGGCACGTTTGCCGGTATCGGAGTGACCTATGGTTATCAGTGGATGCTTTCGAGGCATTGGAACCTTGAAGCCGAAATAGGCGTGGGATATGACCACGTATGGTATGACAAGTACCGCTGCGGAACCTGCGGCGGCAAGCTCTCCGACGGCCATTCCAACTACATAGGCATCACCAAGATAGGTCTTTCCTTCATGTATCTGTTCTAAAAGAAACTCCATTACGGATATATAGTATTATTAATGACAAATAACGGCCAATGAAACGTATCGCATATATTATCGTCGCAATATTATTGCCGCTGACAACTTTTGCTGCCGGAGATACCGACCGGCTTGAAATCCGCAATGTCAAGACCCACCGTTCCGGCAGTGAGCTGCTGGTTACGGCAGACATTGTGCTTGACTCGCTGAAATTGAAGCCAAACCAGCAACTGTACGTCACTCCCGTGGTGCATAACGGCGGAGGCTCGTCGGCTGTGCTCCCTGCGGTTCTCATCAACGGGCGTAACATGCATCTCGCCTATGAGCGCAAGACGCTGCGGAAGCAGGCTGCACTGAAGAACGTCGCCTACGAGGTGCGCCGCAACAACGGCAGTGACCAGACTGTGCAATATACTGCATCGGTGCCCTTCCGGAAATGGATGATAAGCCGCACGACCGGTATCAGCCTCGAGATAGACACTTGCGGCTGCGGAGTGAAAAAGGGTACGGACATCATCCCTGTCGACATCCCGTCGCTCATGCCTCCCATGCGTCTGACATACCGCACGCCGGAGGTCAGCGAGCAGCCTGTGACCATACACGAAGGCAGGGCACGCGTACAGTTCGAGGTGGACAGCATCACGTTGCATGCCGAGCCTTACACGTGCCGCAACGGACAGCTGATAGACAACGTGGAGCAGCTGCGCATCATAGGCGACTCCATAAGATATGCGCTCTCCGACCCCAATGCCGAGATTGCCTCTATAAATATTTGCGGTTACGCTTCGCCCGAATCTCCCTATGTGCACAATGACTATCTGGCCACAAACCGTTCGCGTGCGTTGGCAGAATATATAGTGAAGAGATACAATACCCCTGCCGACCGTACCACTTCTGAATCGGTGGCGGAAAACTGGGTGGAATTTCGCGAGCAGGTGGTCAATGCCACTGATATAACCGAGACACAGCGCAAGGACCTTCTTGAACTGATAGATCGTCCCACGTATGGTTCGGCCGACTTCGACGCCAAGGAGAGGGAACTGAAGACGTCGCCCAAGTTTGCCCGTCTGTACCGCAGCAAGATTCTGCCCGAATGGTTTCCGCGTCTGCGTGCCACAAAGTTCACTATCACCACCAGACTGAAGCCGATGTCGGACGAACAGCTTGCCGGGGTAATGGAGAAGACACCTCACATGATGTCGCTCAACCAGATGATGAGGGTGGCCAGGCTGCATGCCGAGGGCAGCGCCGACTTCAACCGCATCATCAACATTGCACTCAAGTATTATCCTGACGATGCCGTGGCCAATCTCAATGCCGGCATTGCGGCACTGTATGAAGGTGACGATGCCCGCGCTGCGGAACTGATAGCCAAGGGCGGCGATTCTCCCGAGGCTGAAAACGCACGCGGAGTGCTTGCCATACATATTGGTGACTACGACGAGGCCTTGCGCCATTTCCGTGCCGCCGGAGATTTGCCGGAGGCGGTGAAAAACCGTGGGCTTCTGGAAGAGTAGGGCCATGCAGACGTATTATGAAAACGATACAGACAAAACAAATGATATTATAAACCCTTTTAATTATTAGATTTTATGAGATTAAAGAATTTGATTTTCGCAGCTGTTCCGGCTCTTATGCTGGCAAGTTGCTCATCTGACGATTCGGTATCAGAGAATCCTCAGAATCCTGCTTTGGGAGGTAATGGCTACCTCGGCGTAAGTATCAATCTGCCTACGCAGAATAGTGGTACACGTGCCGCGAATGATAATTTTGACGACGGTACGGAGAATGAGTATGCCGTAACTGACGGTGCCGTCCTGCTCTTCAAAGGTGCAGACCAGAAGACTGCCACATTCTTCGGTGCCTATACTCTCAACAACACTCCTGTTGAAGACCAGGACAATGATAACATCACCACATCGTTCCTCGATGTGATAGAGGTGGAAAATCTGAATCTTGGTACAACAGACAACCTCTATGCTCTCGTTGTGCTCAATTACACAGAACTCTTTGCTATCAGTAACCACGACCTCACAATAAAGGGAGATGGCGTATTCTCGGGTGATTTCAGCACCCTGCTCGCAAAGACAAGCAGTAAGGACTTCTACAACAAGACCAATACGGATTATTTCTTCATGGCCAACTCTCCCATCGTGGACAAGCCGGGTGGAGCAGCGGCTCCCACAGGTTATGAGCTTACCTACCTCACCAAGCTGAACGGTACTCTTTATCCTACAGCTGAAGAGGCCAGGAAGAGTCCCGCCGGATCGGTTTATGTAGAGCGTGCCGTGGCTAAGGCCACTCTGTCCGTTTCTCCTGCAAGCCTGGTTCTTCAGGACAATGACGGCAATGAGACAAATCTTACGATAACCGGCACGGATTGGGCTATCAGCAATGCCGAAGGAACATCTTATATCGTACGCAACCTCGGCGACCTCACCGGAGATAACGACTATCTGCCTTGGACCAGTGCCCTGAAATCTAACTACCGTTTCGTAGGCCATACAAAGATAGGTACCACTTCCATCCAGCCGGAGCGTGACCTGTACCGCACATACTGGTGTGTAGACCCGGCATACGATGAAGACAAGACGTACCGTGAGTGCGCAGACGCTGACTTCAAAGACAAAGAGACGCCTCTCTACTGTTACGAGAATACGTTCGACGTGGCTCACCAGAACTACAAGAACACCACACGTGCCGTACTGAAGGTGACGTATGGCGGAGGTACTTTCTGTACAATAGACGGTGCCGAATATGCCGGCAAGATATTCACTGAGGATGTTGCAAAAACCTATCCTACGAAGTACATCATGGAAGACTATCAGTTGAAGAAAGCATTCCAGGAGGCCTTGCGTGCGGGACAGACAGTTAATATAGCTGACTATGTTGTTGTTACATTTGCCCGTGATGCCAACGACGGTATACTTAAGGTAAAGGACATAGCTGTTGATGTTCCTGAGGATATGATCAGTGAAACGGATGAAACAAAACCGTTTGCCAAAGCACCTGTTTTCGGTACCAAGAATACGCTCATTAACAATGTCAACGAATTCTTTGTAATCAACGAGTATGTGGATGGCGTCAGCTACTATGATGTACGTTTCATGCACTTTGCCGGTACAAGCGACGCAAGCGACCTCGCTCCATGGACAGCACCGGAAGTCAATACTCCCACTACGGCAGAGGCATACGGAACCGACCTGCAGAGCAGCAAGAACTATCTTGGCCGTTACGGTATGGTTCGTAACAACTGGTACGACATTAGCGTTACGGACATCAAGCGGCTCGGTTCGCCCGTCATTCCTTCTGCCGATGTTGAAACTCCTGATGACAACAAAGAGATAAACAAGTATATCTCATTCAAGGTCAACATACTCTCTTGGGCAAAGCGTACACAGAGCGTAGTGCTCTAAAAGCAGAATCATACCTAAACAAGAAAGGGGCGGCAGTGCAGTGGCAATGCCGTGCCGCCGCCCCCCCCTTTTCAAGTAATACCCCTACTATTATAATAGTATAGTCAAAAAAAGATAATGAACCGTTTTCTTCATATTTTATCCGGCCTGTCGATTCTTGTGTCAGTCACATTCGGGCTCTCCTCCTGTTCGTGGATGAAGGAGGATGTCACCGACTGTCCCACGGGACTGTATGTCCGCTTCACCTATGACTACAATACGGCGCGTGCAGACATGTTTAAAGACCATGTCGGCTATGTGAAGCTGTATGTCTATGATGAGAACGGCAATAAAGTGTCTGAGAGAAGCGTGTCCAATACATCTGCTGCAGCACCGCTGCACCAATATGGATATGCCATACATTTTGCCGACGGCGAACTGCCCGACGGCCGCTACCGTCTGCAGGCCCTTGCCATGCAGAAAGACTGGGACGAGGCTCTTGCCACGCCCGGTGCCAAATACAGACACAACGACCCCGCGTCAGGCAATGGCCTGACAGTGGCATTGGACCATGAAGCCGCAACCGTGACGGGTACGGACATTTATCCCGTAAGCGACGAAGCGCCGCTCGACACGCTTTGGCATACCTTGAAGGTGACTTCGTCCGAACCGCAGGACGGCATCACAGTGCCGGCTCTTGCCCAAACAAAGAAACCGTACAGTGTCTATCCCCTCGAGGAACAGTATGTCACCGTGCAGCAGCACCGAGCAACATACGCCACCGTGTCAATGATAAGGGACACCAAACACATCAACATAACCTTGAGGCAGGTTGACGACCCTGCAAACATATTTCACGAAGACTATGAAGTCTTCATTACCGACAGCAACATGGCTTTGGCCCACGACAATGAGCCGGCATCGGATGTCATGCTGCGATATACCCCGTATCAAAGTTGGACATCGCGCTTCGACGAAGACGGGGTGGAGGTGGAGAATGGCCTGTCGAGGGCCGAATCGGCCGATTTGCAGCGCACGGCCCACTACAACATCATGTGCAACCGGCTCATGTACCGCAGTGACATCTCGAAGTGTGCCATCCTCAAGATAGTGAACCGCCGGACTGCCGCCACCGTAGCGGAGATAAACCTGCCGTATATGCTCGCCCAGGGACGCATGGCATACGACAATTATGCCTATTCGTCACAGGAGTATCTTGACCGCGAGTATGATTATCATCTTAATTTCTTTCTTCAGAACGGAAAATGGGCCTATTGCGACATTGTCATCAATGTGCTCGGATGGTCCAAGCGCACCCAGAACGAGGAACTGTAGCCTACTGTCGCACGGATATTTGAGATTATTATAAACAGAAGAATTGAAACCTTATAAGTTCATAGTATTATTGGTGTCGGCATTGTCACTACTGACGGCATGCAAAGATGACCCGGACGGAGGCAGCATCGCTGTTCCCGACAAGGGTACGTATCTCTTGCTCAAGGTGAATATGCCTTCGTCGGCCGCTACCCGCGCCAATCCTTCCGGAGGAGATGACGGAGACGGACGTGAGGAGGGTAAGGACTACGAGAACAAGATAGATGACCTGACTGTATTTTTCTATGAAGAGGATAAGGATGTTTCGGACAACGGCTTAGGGCCTGACAGTAGGGGCGCCACAGCCGTGAAGGGCTTCTATGTGCCTGTAGTGGAATTGTCTGCCGATGACGAATGTGTGTTGCCCCTTGGCGATTTCGAGCCTGTTCCCGGAAGGCACAGGATTCTCGTTGCTGCGAATATGGGCGACTTGACTTCGTTGGCAACCTTAAAAGATGTGCGCGACTATATTGTCGCTGCGGCATGGCGGTCGGAAGGCTCCGGTTATCCGCAAGAGTGCAGAGGCTTCACCATGGCGTCGGCATACAATGATGACGGTATCGTCAGCGGTGGCGACGGTACGAGGTTGAATCCGTTCAGGTCGGCGGTGACCGTAGAGCGTACAGCCGCCCGTATCGATTTCTGGTTCACGGCCGGGAATATGGAGGGAGGCTCCACAGACCACTTGAAGTATGACGTAAAGGAGGGGGGAGAGACTTTGGGCACCGTGTATCTTGAAAATATCGTTCCCGTAAACCTTATGCAGCAGGGCACGTGGATGTTCAAGCGTGCCACCGTGGGGACAAGCAGCGACTACGCATGTTTCGACAATATAAAGTATTGCGGCAGAGAGACTACAACGCCTGACAGCAGGCTGATTCCCACCAATTATGTGGTCGAGCCCCATACCATCCTGAAAACGGCATCGCCGTCTGAAGCTGACCTCACGGACTGGTACGGCAATACACGTTCAGGTTACATAGGCAGTGCCTACACGGCAGTTTTCGCAGAAGAGAAGAGCCGTCTGGCCAACTATCTGCCCCACTGGTTCGCGCATACAGAGGCCGGCTACAGCTACGACCGTTGTGTAACCCTGGCCTACACCCACGAGAACACCCAGCATATGAGTCTGTACAGCAGCAACTATGTGACGGGACTGTTGCTCAAGGCCACTTATCTTCCCGCCAAAGTCTATCAGGATGCCGCCGCCGCTACGGTGGATGCCGGTTACGGCAAGGGTATGACCTTTTGGCGTTACACGTCCACGGAAAAGGACATGAAGGAGAGTGCGGCCCTCTATTTCTCTTCAAGGGCCGCCGCCGAGGGATATGCCGCGGCACATGTGGATAGCCCTTATCTTATAACGGAATATCCCGGAGGCGTGTGCCACTACAGTTTCTGGCTCCGCCATGCCAATTTCGAGAGCGACCCGCATACGCCCCTGCCTATGGAATATGCCATTGTGCGCAACAACATCTACCGTGCCGGGGTGGAATTCCGCGGCCCGGGAACCGTCAAACCCGAGCTTGACGATCCTTACAACATCCGCTTCCGCGTGTTTGTGCGCAAGTGGTATGCAAGGATGCAGCCCGAAATTGTAATGTAGCCAGTCACACCATTTCACACTCTATAAAACGACAACTATGATGAAACGATACATATATATGATTATTTCCGCCATGGTTATTATGTTCGGCTCTTGTAGCGATGACAGCATTGAGGCAGACAACGGTGCACCCCGGGGCAATCCTGTCAGAATAGGCATAAGGACAGTGCCCCGCAGCCAGACGCGTGCCGGCGAGACGGACAATGAGCTTGTCAACTCATGGTGGCTTGCGCTTGTGGGTGGCGACAATAAGGTGTATAATGTAATAGGCAATACTCCCGGCAGTGCAGTCGAGCAGGACTTCTACACCGCTACAGTGCTTCCCGGAAGCTATACAGTCTATGCTTTTGCAAACATCTCCCGCGCAGACCTTGCAGCCAAGGCCGGCATAACTTTTACGGAGGGGGCAACGGTAGACCCGGCGGCAATAGCGGCAGCACAGTTCAAGGGACTTGTCAACGGCTGGGACAAGTCGTTGCCCATCCCCATGAGCGGCACTCAGAAGATTAGCGTCACCGAGCAGACCAACCAACGGTTCTCCATTGAGGTAGTGCGCATGCTGGCCAAGATAGAGTTCCGGTTCACGTCAAGGGCTGCCGGAGACGTGCAGGTAGATGCGGTCAGGATTCTCCCACTGTACAAGGGTGATGCCGACGTGATGCTGTTGCCGGATTACGGATGTCTTGACGGACATTACAAGCCTGTGTACGGACAGGCCGGCACGACAGAGGTATACGAGCATATTCTCAATCCGGCCATTACCGTTGTGCCCAAGATGGCGGAAGCGCAGTGCACGTGGTTCTACGCGCTTGAGTCGATAGCCGAGGGGGTGCATCCCACAGACCATTTCGTGGTGCAGGTGGCCACCACGCGCCACGGTGTAAGGCGTGATGCCATGTATGCCCTTGCCGAGAACCTCACTTATATCTACAGGAACGACCACATCGTTTTCCCCATCGTGTTCACCGATTATGTCATCGAGCCGGGGGTGGTGTTCTACCCTCCCATCGGAGGCTATCCGGCGGTGGTAAGGGAGGTTCGTGATGACGAGTGCTTCATAACGTTTGGCACCCAAGGCGATTTCGAGCTGTATGCCGATGTGCGTGACGGGGCAACGGAAAGCCTCATTTCCAAAGACAAGGTGACGGTGGAGGTAAAGAGTATCGATGACCCCGACAATATTCTTGATGCCAATCCCGACAATAATCTGCAGATTATGCCCGATCCCGTTACCGGTGAGCTGACGGGCAGGGTCAACACCCGTACCGGCTCGGCTAAGGTGAAAGTGGAGGTGACGGTGAGCATTGACGAAACGATAAGGGAGATTTACACACGCACCATATACATCATTCGTAAGAACGAATAGTGTGAACCGATATTTATAATCCGTGGGAATGAATAACGTGAACCATATAAAGAAAGTCAAGATGAAGTCAATCATTCATAATATTTTCCGATTTATATTTTGTGTCGCAGCATTTTCTGTTGTTACACTGACGGCTTATGCAGACAGGGCGCCCCTTATCACAGACGCCTCACAACTTTCTTCAAATGCCAGTGAAGCAGGCTATGATGGCGATATGGCAAGGCTTATTGACGGGAATGCCGGTACCCACTGGCGTACAAGAGATAACTACGTCACGGAAAAGCATTATATTCAAGTCGATCTCGGATATGAACTTGAGCTTGACCCGGCAACGGAAGACCTCGTTATCTTCACCCAGCGCCATCGTGATTATCCGTTGGGGCATAAGTTGCATCCTACAACATTCAACGTACTTGTGTCGTCCGACGGGGTTAATTGGGAGTCGTTCAGAGGTAAGGGACAAAACAGCACCCATGTCTACTTCCTTTACAGAGGCTATGCCACCAAAGAGTATTCATCGCGTATCACCACCGACAAGAAGTTCAGGTATATGCGCTTTGAACTTGAGGCCAACAACAGCCGTACCTATGTGAGCGGGTCTACCGACATACGGCGCATGCAGATAGGCGAGTTCCAAATATACAGGCTCAACCGTGATGACGATTATTCCGACATACTCGTCGACCGTATCCGCCTGAAGACTGACTACCGCGACGGATATAAGGACTTCGGTTTCGACTATACCCACGGAGCGGCAGACAAGAGAAACCGCGGTCTGGGCGATATTCCCGACAATTACACCACCTGGACAAAGTGGACCGGTGACGGCAGATGGGAAGAAACCGACCCGAAGTTTAAAAAGATACTCGAGGATAACAACATCCAGATGCCCGACATGTCTTACATAACCTCTGATGACGACGAAGATCTGGCACCGGGGCAGGTACGCCAGCGCACACATGTCGTAGAACATGTTCTTTACGCCATACCGGGCGATGCCATAGCTTTGTACCCGTTTTATCGGATGGCGACGGTCAGCAATTATCAGGAGCATTTCTCACATTGGTATGACTACAAGACCGGCGGCCGTCTGAAGGACGACCGCGGGCACGACTTGCTTGACTTCCTCATCGACCCGTCAGACATCAACCGCACCGAGAATCACGGCTTTATCGGTGGCGACAGGGTGAACAACCGAATCACAGTGAAGGAGGAGGATATATTCAAGATCAACACTCCGGAGAACTTCAATGAATTTGCCACCCGGGTCAATGCCGGCGAGACATCACTTTTCGCACGGGTTACCGCCGACCTCGATTTCAGTGGGGTGGAGACAGTGCCTGTAGGCACAGATGCCAACCCATATGTAGGTGTATTTGATGGCGGAGGCCATACATTCAGCAATGTCGATATCAACTTGCCGGAAGAGAAAACGGCAGGTCTTTTCCGTGTCGTGTTGGGTGGCACCATCTGCAATTTCACTTTGGACAGCACGTGCTCGATAACTGGTGGCGGCATCGTGAATAACAATAGATGCGGCACCGGTGTCGTAGGGTATTATAAAGCAAGTCAGGGTGCTCCCTTCCTGACACTTGAAGGTATCATAAACCACGGACATGTGGCGGGTAAAGGCTATGCAGGCGGAATACTCGGTACGACAGACACCAATAACAGTACCAAAACTTTTGTCATCAATGCCTGCGCGTTCACCGGCAGTATAGAGAGCACGGGGCGGGCGTCGATGATGGTTGGCAATGGAAGCATAAATGAGAACAGGCTTGTGAGCAACTCTTGGGGAACTGGTACCGTGGCCTGTGGTAATCTTACTGCCGGCTATCAGCTGTTCAGCGGAACTACTCCGACGGAAAACTGCTTCGCGAATATAACGGCAGATGGTGTGACAACCTTTGACGGCAATCTTGCCGACATCAAGGATGCGCTCGCCGGCAAAGGCTGGAAGTGGGAAGACAACACTCTCGCGCTTGATGCCAAGCCGGCCCCATCTTATAATATCGGCACCGCCCCGGTCAGGTATTACGGCACGGTGGCAACATTCTTCTATCCCCGCGACCCGTATGTGGAGGGCGGTCTGCAGACCCGTCTGCCTGAAAATGAATATGTTATAGCCGCCGACTTCAGTCAGGATTTCAATTTCGACAAGCATGTCGACCTTGTCAACAACAAGTTCATTGAGCCGGTGATTCATTTCCGCCACATATTCCGCATACGCGACGGACATACTTTTGCGGAAGAGTTCTCCGGTTCGGCGGCAAACAACCGCGAATATGTGCGCAAGAACATGCGTCACGTGTCGGCGCGGGCCAACGTTGACTTTCAGGTGCGTCTCGACTCTCCGGTGCCGGTATACGACCCGTCAAATAATGCCGACAAACTTCCTGCCCGTTCCAAATGGTACTATAAGATTTCCGACACCGACTATCGCCGTGTGTGTTCAAGTGAGATAGAGGTGTTCAACACCGATACCGGCGAGAAGTTGCCCGACGACACATTCGTCTTCTCAGAGCAAATTGACGGTCAGGGACAACGGAAAATCGACGGTGACAATTATTTTATTTGCGGCGGCGGTGGCAAATACTACCGCATGCTTTCCTGTCCGGCGGCAAATGCCAGGGTGGGGCGCTATACGGTGAGGATTATGGGCCGCGACTACAACGGCAACCGTATCAAGATATATGATGCGGCAACGGGAAAACCGGGCACGGAAGACCTCGTCGTGCAGGAACTCCGTATCACTTTCCTGCCGGAAAGTTCCGCGCTGATGGTGGAGGCTGACGAAATGGGCAACGGCAAATACGACTACGCTACCGAGGAGCATCTGAAAAAGATGTGCGGGGAGCCCCGCGCCGTAATCAACTTTGACCAATATAGTGCGCTCGTCGGAAACAAAAGCAACGACTACACTGACAGGAACAATGACAATCACAGTTATTTCAAGTGGCCAATTCCGTGGGAACAGTCCGACTATGCGTTCACATACGATAACACTGCCGATTTCGGCGTTTACCGGCTGGCCAGTCACAGCAGCCGGACGGCCTGGAGCGCTGCGGCCCGCAAATATCCTAAAGAAAGGAACTTCAATCAGGGGGAAGGACTTTACGACCGTCTCTTCTATAACACCAAAGGCCATACGAGAGGCTTTTTCTATTATGTCAACGCTGCCGATGACCCCGGTGTAATGGCACGTCTTGTAATCAATGAACTGTGTCAGGGCAGCACCCTGCATGTTTCGGCATATCTGGCAGAGTTTTCCGCTGCTCAGGAAACCGGCAATATAGCATTCAACTTCATTGCCGTGCTCAAGGGGACGGGGCAGCGTGTGCCGCTCCACACATTCACATCTGGCTATGTGAAATCTGACCCGGTAGCCGGTGGTGGTTATGGCAGCGATACTGCGCCGTTCAACCCGAGCCCGGACGAACAGCGTGGAAAGTGGCAGAAGATATATTATTCTTTCGTGCCGAGTTTTACGGACACCGGCATCACCTCCTCTGATGTAGACCATTACGAGCTTGAACTGGACAACAACTGCAAGTCGTCACAAGGTGCCGACTATGCCATCGACGACATACGTGTATACGTGGTGCGGCCGGCGGTATATTCCAGTCAGATGGCTCCGTTGTGTGACGGCAGCGAGTATGCCGACGTAAGGATAGAGATGCCTTTCAACGTGCTGCTGCAGACCATCGGCCTTACCGCCGCTTCCGACGAGACGGAAGCCCAGAATGTCAGCGTGTACTACACGTTCCTTGACAAGGAGACATACGACCAGGCTCTGGCGGACAATAAGGACGGCACGACAGCCTTCAACGAGGCGCAGTTGAAGTATCAGTATGACCTGTCGGACAACAACAAGCAGCAGACTTTCGGAAAACTGCTGTTCAGTTCGTATTTCGACAATATTCCTGAGTTCAGCGCCGGAAACATTTCCATTAACGCTGTCATGCGGAGGGAGATGGACGGTGTGCGCTATATCGTGTTCAACACGCGCCCACAGGACAGCGGCCTTCATTCGGGCAAGGAATATATAGCCGCTCTTTATGCCAGTTGCGGCGGGGCTGACGAAATGCCCGGAGCCAGCGAGTTTGATATTTCGAGCTCGTGTTCAAAGAGCTGTGAGTTCAGTGTGCACGGCTCGGGCGTAATCAAGATTGACGGCATTGCCGTTCCAGACCGCGACGCCATCAGCTGCTGCGAAAACCAGCAGCCTGTGGTGCAGATTGACCTGATAGGAAAGAAGACTGACGGGACTGGCGGACTGGTGACGCTTGATCCCAATGCCCGTTTCGACTGGTACGCAGGTACGCGCGTCCAGTTTGACAAGGAGACGATGACCGACGGTACTACATTGCTCGAAGTGATGGCAAAGTTCCGCGAAGACTTCAGTGATGCGGCAAATGCCATGGTGGTGCCCAAGGAGAATGGCGTGTTCACGGAAGAAATGCGCGACTATCTGCTCGAACTCACCACTCCCCATGACGGCAAGCCGGCCAAAGTGTCGCTTTATTCCTCTTCGTATGTGTTTCCGCCCGTCGTGATGCCTGACGGAAAGGATGAGACATACGTACAGGTGCTGGCTTTGCCGATAGAGATAAAACGCGACGGATACATCATCTGTACCGAACCTACGGAAGTGCGAATCAGGGTTATCCGTCACGCCCCGAGCCTTTCCCATGGGTTTGACATTGACTATCCGGAGTATATCAACGACGTGCCTCTACGCATCGGACTAAGACAGTTGGAAGAAGCTTGTGTCGAAGACCCCGAGAAGACGGAGAAGGCACTGAATATACCTGTACGCATGGTGGTGTCCACCTCTGACAGCTTCACGAAGATGACGTATGGCGATGACCGCTATCTGTATTTGGCAGAAACCAACGATCCCGAATACAAGGACTTGGGTGTGGACGGCACGGGCCTTAAGCAGGTAGGCTACCTGAAAGAGCTTGTGGCCGACAGAGACATGGCGTTCGGTACCAATATAATACGTGTGGCGTTTGACAAGACATTCAATTTTAAGGAAGCCTATTATTATCGTTTCGCCTTCAATTTTGATGAGGAACTGAAGGGCGCTGTCGAAGAGGATGACATGCCTTGCCCGGGACGTCATGTCTTCACGCTTAAAATTGTGCCGGAATACGCCAAATGGGTGGGAAAGACAGGACCGATCAGTACGCTGAACTGGAACAGTGACCGAAACTGGCACCGTGTTACTTCGGACGACCTGCACAGGACCAAGGACGAGACGGACAAATATACCACCGACGGCAGTAACGGTGCCCGATTCTCCTATGCGCCTCTCGACTTTACCAAGACCATCATTCCCGACCCTGCCGACAAGAAGAGTTATGACTATGGAGAGGACGAAAGTATGGAGACGAACGTCAGCGGCAGTCCTTACATGTACGCCGCAAAGAAGACAAAGAGTGTAAGGATAAGGTACGACGGTCTCGACAATACTTATTTGTGGCCGGAGAACCCAGAGGACGAAGACCCGGATTCTCCCGCGGGCAAGCCCAAAGACATGCTCGACTTGATAAAAGGTGGCGTGACCTACGATGTGCAATATGACATGACGGCCTTTGTACCGAATATTTCGGGAAAGAGCGGTATATATTGCCGGCCGTGGTATATGAACGCATGCGAACAGATTCACTTCAGCCCCCGGGCGCTGATATACAACCAGCAGCATCTGGTCTATGAGCGCGCGTGGGTAGACATGGAGCTTGAATCTTCCATGTGGCACACCCTTTCTTCGCCGCTGAAGGGGGTGATAGCCGGTGACATGTATCTTCCTTCCGCAACAGCACGTCAGGAGACGGAATTGTTCAAGGATATCCATTTCAGTTTCGAGGACGGCGTAAACAACCGCTTCCGTCCCGCCGTGTTCCAGCGCTCGTGGAACAAGGGTACAGCCAACGTGTATGAGCTGAAGGACAAGGGCGTGCCGCGTAATGTTGCCGTAGCCACTGCATGGAGCCGTGTGTTCAATGATGTGAAGGAAAGCTATGGCGCAGGTAACGGCTTCTCCATAAAGACCGACCTCAGCCGCATGGATGATAAGACACGGCCGGCAAGCGTGCTCTTCCGTTTGCCCAAGGCCGACATGTTCTATGACTATTACAATGAGACGGGTGACGAGACGGGTGACCGTACAGATGTTACTCTTCTCCACGCCGATGCTTACAGGCTCAATGACACAAAGGACCAGGCGTTCACAGTGACCTCCGCGGCAAGGAGCAGATATTTCCTTGTGGGCAACCCCTTTATGAGCAGGCTTGACATGGTGAAGTTCCTTAAAGCCAATGAGGCGGTGATAGAGCCTAAATACTGGATTCTGACAGGCAACAACCAGACGGCTGCCATCATGAACGGTGCCACACTGGTGGCGACAGACGGTTCGGAGAACGTAACTCTGCCTCCCTTGCAGGGATTCTTCGTAGAGGCAAAGAGCGAGGGCGTAAGTCTTGACCTCAAATACGATGAGGACATGATGGATAGGAACGTAACCGGTGCAGGCACTGTCGCCACACGTGCGTCAGACAGTGCAGGGATGAACGGTGGCCTCGTCATTTCGGCAACGACCGACAGCGGCCGCGTCTCCAAGGCTCTGTTGTGTGTTGACAAAGATGCGAGCCGCGGATATAGAAGCAGCGAGGACGTGATGGTTCTTACAAATCCGGACATGGACATACCGGCTTTCGTTTACACCGTGGCTGACGGCAAGGCCGTAGCCATCAATGCTGTGCCCGAACCGGAGGGCACGGAGGTGGGCATAGAGACCACCGGTGATTGTGACGTGACGTTGCGGTTTGCACATACCGGCTGCGTTAGCGGCTATATGTTTTATGACTCGGGTGCAGATACTTACACTCACATAACCGAAGGCATGACATATAGGGTGGAGGCCGGCAGCAGGAGCCGCTTCTTCATCACCGCAGGCATGACACCCGATGAGGCCGGTGCCATAAAAATCTCCACCAAGGGTAACACAGTCACTGTGAACACCACGCGTGGACAGCTGGATGTGAAAGTTGTCGACATTCAGGGCCGCCGCATTGCCGCTGTCAGTGAAGAGAGTGATGAGGTAAATGTCACTTTGGATAGTGGCATATATATCGTGAAGGTATCTGACGGGGTGGATACAGTGGTGCGTAAAATCATTCTCTGATGAACAGGTTGTATGTAATATCCGCCATGTTGCTTTTCGCTTGTTGTCCGTTCCGGGGCAATGCGCAGGAGTGCGTCGGGAAAGACAGTGTGGGGCGTCTCAGGGTTCTGAATCCCGATAAGGAGGTGTGTGTCGGCCTGATTAAGTCCGACACCATTGCCTCTGCTCCCCTGTTGCTGGTCAACGACGGCAATGCTCCCTTTACGTTGAAATCCATATATACCGACTGCAGTTGTACGGTTCCGGAATATTCGCACGAGCCTGTAGCGCCCGGCGATACGGTTTCCATCAACGTAAAGTTCAATTCGGCAGGGCGCGTACCCGGTGGGTTCCGCAAGATATTGCGCATACGTTCTGATGCCTCCAACCGCTACGAGGTGGTGTTTGTCACCGGCAGGGTGGCGCGGCCGGTACGCAAGGA
This sequence comes from uncultured Prevotella sp., assembly GCF_900549175.1. Taxonomy (GTDB): domain Bacteria; phylum Bacteroidota; class Bacteroidia; order Bacteroidales; family Bacteroidaceae; genus Prevotella. The sequence continues at coordinate 23,051 of NZ_URNN01000037.1, forward strand.
TTGAACGCGTCATACGCCGTGGTTTGGAGCATCAACGGGTTTGGTCTGATGGTCATTGGGTTATGTATGGTTCGGGCTTAATGAAAATTAACCGTGCGGTGACTCCGCTTTTGATATATATGTTGTAATTTTGCGGCGGTATAAGATGAAGAATATTCGTGGCATATTTCTCATTGCAGCCGTTGCGCTTGTTTCATTCCTTGTTGCCGGCTGCATCACGCAACATGATGACTATCCCGATGTGGTGGATATTGTGGGCGTGGGTGACCTGTTGCCGGATTTTGAGGTGACGATGAACGATGGCAGCCGCATACGTACAGCCGACCTCGCCGGCCGGCGTTCGCTCATAGTGCTGTTCAACACCGGTTGCCCCGACTGCCGCCGCGAGCTGCCTGTAATACAGTCGGTCTACGACGCAGCGGGCGACAACTTCACCCTCTTGTGCATAGCACGTGAAGAGGAGGCCGCCTCCATCGCCGCATATTGGGAGGCCAACGGTCTGACAATGCCTTATTCTCCACAGGCGGACCGCCGCATCTTCAACCTTTTTGCAACGGAGAGCATACCGCGTGTGTACGTGGCCGATGTCAGTCTCCGCATCATTGCGGCCTTCACTGACGACAGCCGCCCGCTTTCACGTGACAGTATCCTCTCGCTTCTTGAATAAAAGGAGGGTTCTTGATTTTAGGAGTTATCGCTCTTTTTAGGAGTTAAAGGAGTTAAAGAAGTTATCGCTCCCTGCGGTCGCTCAGGAGTTAAAGACAATAGCAGCATAAAGAGTGTTTTTGCAGATGAATCCTTTATGTGGGTATTGTCTTTAACTCCTGAGCGACCGCAGGGAGCGATAACTCCTTTAA
>NZ_URNN01000038.1 GCF_900549175.1 uncultured Prevotella sp.
CGGCGCCGGGTGCCGGCGGTATTTTGCCGGCACCCGGCGGCTTAAACTTCCGCCGCTTAACAATATTTTCAATACTTGTTTCTTAATTGTTGATAATAATTGTTATCTTTGCAGCCAATGTTAAAATAAACCGTTTTATATAAAAGGTATAATATATGAAGATTTCGCATATAGAACATTTGGGAATCGCTGTGCAGAGCATAGAGGAGTCCCTGCCTTATTTCGAGGAAGTATTGGGCTTGAAGTGTTACAACGTGGAGGTGGTTGAAGACCAGAAGGTGAAGACCGCTTTCCTGAAGTGTGGTGAAGTGAAGCTGGAACTTCTCGAGCCGACATCGCCCGAAAGCACCATCCAGAAGTGGCTCGACAAGGGCAACCACGGCGTACATCATGTGGCATTTGCCGTTGAGGACGGAGTGGCCAACGCCTTGGCCGAGTGCGACGAGAAGGGAATCAGGCTCATCGACAAGGCTCCGCGCAAGGGTGCCGAGAACCTCAACATCGCCTTCCTGCACCCAAAATCGACAGTGGGAATACTTACAGAACTTTGTGAACATTAACAAACAAGAACATATAACGACAATAATGAGCAAGCAATTAGAAAAGATCAAGCAGCTTATAGAGAAGCGTGAACAGGCTCGTCTCGGTGGAGGAGAGAAGGCTATAGAGAAACAGCATGCACGTGGCAAGTATACGGCACGCGAGCGTATCAGCATGTTGCTTGACGAAGGCAGTTTCGAAGAGTACGACATGTTCAAGCTGCATCGTTGCACCAACTTCGGAATGGAGAAGAAACAGTATCTGGGCGACGGCGTGGTGGCCGGTTCGGGAACAATCGACGGACGTCTGGTTTTCATATTCGCACAGGATTTCACCGTCAACGGAGGCTCGCTTTCGGAGACCATGTCGCAGAAGATATGCAAGGTGATGGATATGGCCATGAAGATGGGAGCCCCCGTCATCGGCATCAACGACTCGGGCGGTGCACGCATACAGGAGGGTATCTGCGCTTTGGCCGGCTACGGAGAGATATTCGAGCGCAACATCCTCGCTTCGGGTGTGATACCGCAGATTAGCGGAATCTTCGGCCCGTGCGCCGGCGGTGCCGTTTATTCTCCGGCCCTTACCGACTTCACCCTGATGATGGAAAACACGTCGTACATGTTCCTTACAGGTCCGAAGGTGGTGAAGACTGTCACCGGCGAGGACATCGACCAGGAGCATCTGGGAGGCGCAAGCGTGCATGCCACCAAGAGCGGCGTGACACACTTCACGGCATCTACCGAGGAAGAGGGTCTGCAGATGATAAAGACACTGTTGAGCTACATCCCCTCCAACAATATGGAGACGGCTCCGCGGAAGAAGTGCGAAGACCCCATCGACCGTCTGGAGGACAGTCTCAACGAGATAATACCCGAGAACCCCAACGAGGCATACGACATGTACAAGGTGATAGGCTCTGTTGTAGATGACGGCGAGTTCTTTGAGGTTCAGCCCAAGTTCGCACGCAACATCATCGTGGGTTTTGCCCGCTTCAACGGACAGAGCGTGGGTATCGTGGCCAACCAGCCGTCATGCTACGCCGGTGTGCTCGATGTGAACGCCAGCCGCAAGGGTGCACGCTTCGTGCGTTTCTGCGACGCTTTCAACATTCCCATCGTATCGCTCGTCGACGTTCCGGGATTCCTTCCGGGTACGGGTCAGGAGTACAATGCCGTCATCCTGCACGGAGCGAAGCTGCTCTACGCCTACGGCGAGGCCACAGTGCCTAAGATTACCGTTACGTTGCGCAAGAGCTACGGCGGAAGCCACATCGTGATGGGATGCAAGCAGCTGCGTGCCGACCTCAACTATGCATGGCCGTCGGCAGAGATTGCCGTGATGGGCGCTTCGGGTGCCGTTGCCGTGCTCAGTGCCAAAGAGGCCAAAGCAAAGAAAGAAGCCGGCGAAGACGTCAAGGCCTTCCTTGCAGAGAAGGAGGATGAGTATACAGAGATGTTTGCCAACCCCTATCAGGCTGCAAAGTACGGTTACATCGATGATGTGATAGAGCCGCGCAACACCCGTTTCCGCATCTGCCGCGCCCTGGCACAGCTTGCCACCAAGCGTGAGAGCCTGCCGGCCAAGAAGCACGGAAACATCCCGATGTAACAAACAGGTATCGGACTTTTTATAATCAACTCTTATGAACAATAAGGAAGTATATGCTGCAATAGCATTGGCTTTGCACGAGTTTGAGGGCAACAACGTACACGACAGCGAGTCCGGCAAGATAACCATTGTGGGGCGCGACACGCAGTGGAACGGACATGCCCTGCAGATGACGGCACGGCCATAAAACAACAAAGGTAAGACATACTGACATGAAAGAGTATAAATATACAATCAACGGAAACAAGTATGAGGTTGTCATCGGTGACATCGTCGACAATATTGCCAGCGTAACCGTAAACGGTGAAGACTATAAGGTGGAGATGGAGCGTGAGGAAAAGAAGGTTGAAAAGCCGAAAGTGGTACGCCCCGTGGCTGCCGCCGAGCCGGCTTCACCTGCAGCCGGCGGTGCAAGGACAAATGCACAGAACGCTGTCAAGTCTCCGCTGCCGGGTGTGATAACGGAAATAAAGGTTGCTGTGGGCGATGAAGTTGCCGCAGGAGACACCGTTGTTGTGCTTGAGGCAATGAAGATGGCCAACAACCTTGAAGCGGAGAAAGCCGGCAAGGTGACGGCAATCTGCGTTCAGGAGGGCCAGAGCGTCATGGAAGGCGATGCCTTGGTAGTGATTGAATAAGGGAAGAGACAGCGGAGCCTGTGCGTGTCACGGCTCCGCCTCTTGATAAAAAACAATCCCCGCCGTTTCAAACGAAACGGCGGGGATTGTTTTTTTGCAGGATGGCAAGGTCTAAAGCTTGTTTCCTTCTTTGGGGAACACCACGGACGGCTTGAAGCTTTTCGCCTCTTCAAAATCCATCAGGGCATACGATATGATGATACATACATCGCCTACCTGGACCTTTCGTGCTGCGGCACCGTTGAGACAGATACAACCCGAACCACGCTCACCCTTTATTATATAGGTTTCAAAACGCTCTCCGTTGTTGTTGTTTACTATCTGGACCTTTTCTCCGGCAATCATTCCGGCTGCATCCATCAAGTCCTCGTCGATAGTTATACTGCCCATGTAGTTGAGGTTTGCCTCGGTCACGGTCACGCAGTGAAGCTTCGACTTCAATACATTAATCATCATTGTTCTTTATACTTTATGTGATCAATCAGTCTTATGGGTTTGTTTCCGCAATACACAGTTATGCATCCCACTGCATAAGGCGTGTCTTCCCACGTCAGGATGTCTTGAAGCGTGAGCCCGTCGACAATAGAGAAGTATTCCACTTTCAGGCCGTCAACGGCGTTGATGCTCTCCACCACGTAGTCGTGTGTTTCCTGTACGGTGTGGCTTGCGGAGTAGGCGATGCTGGCCTTCAGTGCCTTGTATATCTGAGGGGCTATGGCCCGCTCTTCGGGTGACAGCAGCGAATTGCGACTGGAGAGTGCCAGACCGTCGCTGTCGCGTACGATGGGACATTCGGCTATCTTGACATTGATGTTCAGGTCGCGCACCATGGCCTTGACCACGGCTATCTGCTGCCAGTCTTTCTCGCCGAAGTAAGCCACATCGGGTTCGGTTATGTAGAACAGGCGGCTCACAATCTGGCATACGCCGTTGAAGTGTCCCGGACGGTGTGCTCCTTCCATGACGGTGGTTATGGGAGGATATTCGAAGTGGCGTGTGTCGGGTTCGGGGTAAATCTCGTCCACGGAGGGGGCGAAAACGTAGTCCGCGCCGCAGCTCTCTATCACGGCACTGTCGGCCTCAAGGTTGCGCGGGTAGTTCTTGAGGTCGTTCTTGTCGTTGAATTGTGTGGGGTTGACGAAAACGGAAACCACCGTGACGTCGTTTTCTGACACGCTCGTCTTTATGAGCGAGGCATGTCCTTCGTGGAGTGCACCCATGGTTGGCACCAGTCCAATTTTCTTGCCCTTCTTGCGAACATCCGATAGTTCGTTTTGAATATCGGCAATTTTATGAAAAACTTTCATGTCGTGTAAACGATTTAATGTTTCAGTCAAATTGGGTGCAAAATAACAACATTTTTGCCAAATAAGGAAAGATTATAGTAAAAATATGCCAAAATCGGGGGTGATTTCCCTAAAAAGGGTTGCCGATATGATAAAATGCCAAAAAAAAATCGTAACTTTGCACTAAGTTAAATATCATGTCATGGCAAAGAAAATATTATTCATCAATCAAGAAATCTCCCCGTATGTACCTGATAGCGCACTCTCGCTGATGGGACGCAACCTCCCGCAGAACATGCAGGAAAAAGGCTACGAGATACGTACGTTCATGCCGAAATGGGGAAATATCAACGAACGGCGCGGACAGTTGCACGAGGTTATCAGGCTGTCGGGAATGAATCTGATCATCGACGATACAGATCATCCGCTGATTATCAAGGTGGCTTCCATCCAGGCGTCAAGAATACAGGTGTATTTCATCGACAACGACGATTATTTCTCAAAGCGTCTGATGGCGTCGGACGAGAACGGTGAAGAGTATTCGGATAACGGGGAACGCGCCATCTTCTTTGCCCGTGGTGTGCTCGAAACTGTAAAGAAGCTTAGATGGGTGCCCGACATCATCCACTGTCAGGGATGGATGAGTGCCGTCGTTCCGCTCTATGTGAAGATGGCATATCGTGACGAGCCGTCCTTCGCCAACACAAAGGTTGTGACGTCGATCTTCGGCAGGAGTCTGAAGAATGGCGTGGGAGACAACTTCAAGGAGTGTCTGAAGTTCCGTGACGTGAATGGCGGTGTGCTTGAGAAGTATGCCGACAACTTCGATTTCGGAGAGCTGGCAAAGCTGGCCATCGACTATTCCGACGGTGTGATAGAGGCAGAGAAGAGCGTGGAGGCGGAGTGGGCGGACTATACTTCGCAGAAGAACATCCCCCTGCTCAAATATCCCGGTGAGGATTTTGCAGACTCTTATGCAGCCTTCTACGACAGTATATGCAATGATTAGTGTGTTAATCATAATCAAATAAGGATAATATATCATTTAAGATTCAACACTTCAATGATGAAAATGAAATTTCTGTCAGGAGTCGTATTCACTTCGATTCTTTTGGTTTCGTGCGATGACAATACTGACACTTTGGGCAATTCGCTTACCAATAATGTAGACCAGTTTCAGATTATAACTGACACATTTGATGTGAAGACAAGATCGGTGGTTGTTGATTCTGTCTTGTCACGCAGTCAGTACAGCTATCTCGGGCATGTGAAAGACAACGAGACGGGAACGTATGTAACGAGCAACTACACCACTCAGTTTGCCGTGATGGAATCATTTGACGGAATGGCGATGCTGCCGGAGGAAGACAGTATATGCAGCCGCAACGCCGCAGGAAAGGTGATGGCCGACTCGTGCCGTATACAGGTGTATTTCTATTCGTCGATGGGAGACTCGCTGAACCCCATGAAGTTGACGGCGTACGAGTTGAAGACACCGGTGCGCGAGAACGAACTCTATTACACCAACTTCAATCCGGAGCGTGAAGGCTTGGTGCGTACGGATGACAAGGCCCTGAAGATAAACAAGGTATACACTCCGGTCGACCTCAATCTGAAGGACAGCCTGCGTGACAAGATTATCGACAAGACAAACATGGAGACGGTCTCGATACCGTTGAACCAGCGGTATTATGACGTTGACGGAAATGAATATGAGAATTACGGTACATACATACTGAGGAAGTATTATGAGAATCCCGCTTTCTTCAAGAACTCATACAACTTCGTCCATAACGTGTGCCCCGGTTTCTATATCAAGTCGACAGACGGAGTGGGGGTGATGTCGGAGGTTTATCTCACAGATCTTGTAACCTATTATCAGTATGAAAGCGGAGATACGGTCTATACAGGCTCGCTGTTGCTGTCGGGAACCAAGGAGGTTCTGCAGACAACCAATATAGAAAACGACCGCGAACGGATTGAGCAGCTTGCCGCAGACAGCTCCTGCACATATCTGAAAGCCCCCGCCGGCATATTCACCGAAGTGACACTGCCGGTGGACGAGATAAAGCTGGGGCATGAGCGCGATACGGTGAGCTCGGCCAAGATAGTGTTCAACCGCATCAATGCCGATGCCGGTGTGGAAAGCCCGTTTGCCGCGCCCACGCAGATTCTCATGATTCCGAAAGACAGTCTGTACAACTTCTTTGAGGAAAACAATCTGCCCGACAACAAGGTCTCGTTTGTGTCTTCGTACAACACGAAGTACAACACATACACTTTCAACAATATCTCGACGCTGATATCCAAGATGTATGAGGACAAACAGAACGGTACGGCCTCCGAAAACTGGAACAAGGTGGTGCTGGTGCCCATCACCATATCATACAACGAATCGTCATCGGCATCGTCGGTGACAAACGTTTCAAACGAGATGTCGCTGTGCAGCACACGTCTGGTGGGCGGCTACCGCAACGGACGCAAGCCGATAAGCATAAGCGTGATATACAACAGATTTACGAAAGACTGACATATACACCTTATGGCTGACAATTATCTGGAGAACAGCAGGGAGAAATACGAAATGCGCAAGCAGGCTTATTTGAAAAAGAGGAAGCACCTGCCGAAGTCAATGTGCGGCAACACTTACGACACAAGACCCAAGACAGATGACGAGGCACTTTGATGAGGTATACAGAATTTCGGGCGATAAACGGACTTTCCGTCATCGCCCGCTGTTCTTTTTCATGGTCGGCAGACCGTGCGGCGCAAGGATATGTCATAAATGGAAAGCAACATAAATTGTTCATTATGGACGAGAAAGACAGAATAATGCAGTTGCGCAACGAGCTGCATGAACATAACCGCAGATATTATGTTCTAAACATGCCTGTGATAAGCGACATGGAGTTTGACATGATGATGCGTGAGTTGCAGGAACTTGAGGCGCGCCATCCGGAGATGTACGACGCCAATTCGCCGACACAGCGGGTGGGCAGTGACATAAGCCGTGAGTTTACGCAGGTGGAACACCGTTACCCGATGCTCTCTTTGGCCAACACTTACAATGAGGCGGAAGTGGCCGACTTCTACAATTCGGTAAAGAAGGGACTTGGCGGCGAAGACTTCGAGATTTGTTGCGAAATGAAATACGATGGACTGTCCATCAGCCTTACTTACGAAGACGGCCGGCTTGTGCGTGCCGTGACACGTGGTGACGGTGTGCGTGGTGATGACGTGACGGCCAACGTGAGGACTATACGGTCGATACCGTTGGTGCTTGACGCCGCCGTTCCCGAGACTTTCGAAATACGTGGCGAGATACTCATGCCGTGGAACGTTTTCGAACAGCTGAACAAGGAGCGTGAGGCTGCCGAAGAACCGCTGTTTGCCAATCCGCGCAACGCGGCAAGCGGTACGCTGAAGAGTCAGAATTCGGCTCTTGTGGCCAGCCGCCGGCTTGATGCCTATCTGTATTACATGCTTGGCGAAAAGCTGCCTTCTGACGGACATTGGGAGAATCTTGAAGCTGCATCACGCTGGGGGTTCAAGATAAGTGAGGGTATGCGCAAGGTAAGGACACTCGACGAGATATACGAGTTCATACGCTATTGGGATGTGGAACGCCGCAATCTGCCCGTGGCCACCGACGGTATCGTGCTGAAGGTCAACTCCATGCGTCAGCAACGTGCCTTGGGTTATACGGCCAAGAGCCCCCGATGGGCCATAGCATACAAGTTTAAGGCAGAGCGTGAGCGCACCCGTCTGAACGAAGTGACGTTTCAGGTGGGGCGTACGGGGCAGGTGACGCCCGTGGCCAACATGGAGCCTGTGCAACTGGCGGGAACGACGGTGCGCAGGGCCACGCTAAACAATGAAGACTTCATACGTTCTTTCGACCTGCACATCGGCGACTATGTGTATGTGGAGAAGGGCGGAGAGATAATACCTAAGATAGTGGGTGTAGATGTGGCCAGCCGGGAGGCAGGTGCCCGGCGGGTGGAGTTTGCCGGACGTTGTCCCGAATGTGGCGCCGAGTTGGTACGCCCGGAGGGAGAGGCGGCGCACTATTGTCCGAACGATTCGGGGTGTCCGCCGCAGATAAAGGGACGTATAGAGCATTACATATCGCGAAAGGCGATGAATATAGACAGTCTGGGTCCGGAGACTGTAGACGAATATTTCCGTTGCGGACTCATACACAACGTTGCCGATCTTTACGACATTCAGGTGCAGCAGATAAACGGTGACGGAAGCAGGGAGAAGTCGGCACGCAAGATTGTGCAGGGCATTGCCGGTTCGCGTGAGGTTCCTTTCGAGCGTGTGGTCTATGCTCTCGGCATACGTTTTGTGGGTGAAACTTCTGCCAAACTTCTTGCACGCCATTTCAAGACGATGGATGCCTTGGCCTCGGCCGGTCTTGCCGAACTCATGCAGGTTGAGGGAGTGGGCGAAGTTATAGCGCGTAGTGTGATTGCTTATTTCCGCAATCCCGTGAACATGGACATTGTGGAACGTTTGCGCAATTACGGCATACAGATGCAGTTGGGTGAGGAACAGATGTCGCCTGCGGACAATCGTCTGTCCGGCCAGGCTGTTGTGATAAGCGGAGTGTTCACACATCACAGCCGCGACGAGTATAAGGCCATGATAGAACGCTATGGCGGCAGGAATGTAGGGTCTATCAGTTCAAAGACTTCGTTCATCCTTGCCGGTGAGAACATGGGTCCGTCGAAACTGCAAAAGGCCGAGAAACTCGGGGTGAGGATAGTGACTGAAGAGGAGTTTCTGAAGGAAATATCCAGTTCGGAATAGGAAATTTCTGATCAGGAATAGGATGTTTCCGGTTTGGAAAAGTTATAGAAGAAAATGAAAACAGCCATATCAATGCTCATTTATAGAACTTGATATGGCTGTTTTTGTTATTTTATACAATGCCCTGAGCCATCATGGCCTTTGCCACTTTCATGAATCCGGCCACGTTGGCGCCCTTCACATAGTTGATGTATCCGTCGGGCTGCGTGCCGTATTTCACGCAGTTGTCGTGAATGTCTTTCATTATGAGTTTCAGACGGTTGTCAACTTCCTCGGAAGTCCAGCTGAGACGTTCGGAGTTCTGGCTCATTTCAAGACCTGATACCGATACTCCGCCGGCGTTGGATGCCTTGCCTGGAGCATACAATATCTTGGCATCCTGGAACACAGCGATGGCTTCGGGAGTGGAAGGCATGTTTGCACCTTCTGCCACGGCGAAGACTCCGTTGGCAACGAGAGCCTTAGCCTCGTCGCCGTTGATTTCGTTCTGCGTTGCACAGGGCAGGGCGATGTCTGCCTTTTCGTTCCAAGGTCTCTCACCTGCGTGGTAAACTGCGTTGGGATATTCGTCTGCATACTCTTTGATACGGCCGCGCTCAATGTTCTTCAGTTCCATCACGTAGTCGAGTTTCTCGCGGTCGATACCGTCGGGGTCGTAGATGTAACCGTCAGAGTCGGACAGAGTGAGCACCTTTACACCCAACTGTATACACTTTTCTGCCGCATACTGAGCAACGTTTCCTGAACCTGAAATCAGCGCGCTCTTGCCTTTCAGCTCGATGTCGCGGGTTTCGAGCATTGAGTTGAGGAAGTAGACAGTGCCGTAGCCAGTGGCTTCGGGGCGGATGAGTGAACCGCCGAACTCGCGTCCCTTGCCGGTGAGCACTCCGCTCCATTCGTGGGTGAGCTTCTTGTACTGTCCGAACATATAGCCCACTTCGCGGCCGCCCACTCCGATGTCGCCGGCGGGCACATCCACGTCGGGACCTATATGACGGTAGAGTTCGTTCATGAACGCCTGACAGAAGCGCATCACCTCGGCATCGCTCTTGCCGCGCGGTGAGAAGTCGGAACCTCCCTTTGCTCCTCCCATGGGCAGGGTGGTGAGTGAGTTCTTGAATGTCTGCTCGAAAGCGAGGAACTTCAATATACCAAGATTTACCGACTTATGGAAACGTATGCCACCTTTGTATGGGCCGATGACATTGTTGTGCTGTATGCGGTATCCCATATTGGTGTTCACCTTGCCGCTGTCATCAACCCATGTAACGCGGAACTGGATGATGCGATCCGGGATGCAGAGACGCTCTACAAGGTTTGATTTCTCAAATTCCGGATGTTTGTTATACTCTTCCTCTATAGTAGGAAGAACCTGACTTACGGCCTGTATATACTCAGGCTCGTTGGGGAATCTTCTTTTCAATTCCTCTACAATCTCTGTTGCGTTCATAATCTTTTTCCCTTTTAGGTATTTTGATATCTATTTTCTGTAATTGGCTGCAAAGTTAAAGCATTTTCTTTAAATATCAAACATTTTATTAAGAAAAATGCAAATATGGTGTCATTTTGCTAAAGAAATGGCGCTTTCGTGAAAAAAATGAGGTCTCCGGTATCGCAATGATACCGGAGACCCCGATGTGTCTGCCATTCATTTGTGGCGAATGGCCTGATTAAATGAATGCAATGGTGAGACCGGCCATGACGATGCTTACCATCGACATCAGCTTGATGAGGATGTTGAGTGACGGACCGGATGTGTCTTTGAACGGGTCTCCTACGGTGTCACCCACGATGGTGGCCTTGTGGCAGTCGGAGCCCTTGCCTCCGAAGTTGCCTTCCTCCACCATTTTTTTTGCATTGTCCCATGCACCGCCGGCGTTGGCCATGAATACGGCAAGAGTGAAGCCTGCTGTGAGGCCTCCCACAAGCAAGCCCATGACTCCTGCAACGCCGAGCACCATTCCTACAACGATGGGGATGATGATGGCAAGCAGGCTGGGGAATATCATTTCGCGCTGTGCCGAGCGGGTGCTGATTTCCACGCAGCGTCCGTAGTCGGGCGTTGCTTTACCCTCAAGTATACCCTTTATCTCGTGGAACTGGCGGCGCACCTCTTCAACCATTGTCTGTGCGGCACGTCCCACGGCACCCATTGTAAGTCCGCAGAAAAGGAATGAAGCCATGCCTCCTATGAATGCTCCGACAAGAACTTTGGGGTTCATCAGGTTTACCTGGAAGAAGTTCATGTAGTCTACCATGTTGGCAGTGGCAGGATTGAACACCTCGTCCATGTTGTCGATGAATGTCTGTCCGTGGTCGACGGCGCGTATCATGGCTATCTTTATCTCTTCAACGTATGAGGCAAGGAGTGCGAGAGCCGTCAGGGCTGCGCTGCCGATGGCAAATCCCTTTCCTGTGGCGGCGGTGGTGTTGCCGAGTGCGTCGAGCGCATCGGTACGGTGGCGCACCTCTTCACCGAGTTCGCTCATCTCGGCATTGCCTCCGGCATTGTCGGCTATCGGGCCGTAGGCGTCGGTTGCCAGTGTTATGCCGAGTGTGGAGAGCATGCCCACAGCGGCAATGCCTATGCCATATAGTCCTCTCGATATGCTTTCGGCGTTCATGGAGAGGTCGAAATGATTGGCACACAGATAGCTCATGATGATGGCTGCCGATATGGTGACAACGGGAATCATCGTTGATATCATGCCGGTGCCTATACCTTTTATAATGACGGTGGCAGCTCCTGTCTGTGATGATTCTGCGATATCCTGTGTCGGTTTGTAAGTATGGCTTGTGTAGTATTCGGTGCCTTGCCCGATGATGACTCCGGCAAGAAGACCGGTGACAACGGAGAATGACACGCCGAGCCAGTTGTCAAGTTCGAGCGTATATAGGATAAGGAATGAGGCAACGGCTATCAGTACGGCGGAAACGTTGGTTCCGAGTCCGAGCGAACGGAGCAGGTCTTTCATTGTGGCACCTTCTTTCGTGCGCACGAGGAATATGCCCAGCAGCGAAAGGAATATGCCCACGGCCGCTATAATCATGGGGGCGATGACCGCTTTCATCTGCATCTCACCGTTGAGGGCGAAAGCTGTGGCTCCAAGGGCTGCCGTACTGAGTATGCTTCCGCAATAGCTCTCGTACAGGTCGGCTCCCATGCCGGCTACATCTCCCACATTGTCACCCACGTTGTCGGCTATTGTTGCAGGATTTCTCGGGTCATCTTCCGGTATGTTTGCCTCGACTTTCCCCACAAGGTCGGCTCCCACATCGGCCGCCTTTGTGTATATGCCGCCTCCCACACGTGCGAACAGTGCCTGTGTGGAAGCACCCATGCCGAATGTGAGCATCGTTGTGGTGATGGTGACCAAGGCCATGCTGTCGCCGTTATAGAAATAGCTGAGCACCAGAAACCATATGGCAATGTCGAGAAGACCGAGACCTACAACGACGAGCCCCATGACGGCTCCGCTGCGGAAGGCTATCTTCAATCCTTTGTTCAGTCCCTGACGCGCCGCATTGGCCGTGCGTGCCGATGCGTATGTGGCTGTCTTCATGCCGAAGAAACCGGCAAGTCCGGAGAAGAGTCCGCCGGTGAGGAAGGCGAACGGAACCCATGGGTTCTGCACATGGAGTACATACGCCATGAATGAGAATACAAGGGCGAGGATGATGAAAACCAAGCCCACCACCTTGTATTGCTGTTTGAGATAGGCCATGGCGCCACGCCGTACGTGGCCCGCGATTTCCTGCATGCGTGGAGTACCTTCTTCTTCCTGCATCATTTGGCGGAAAAAGAACCAAGCCATTCCCAAAGCCACTACGGAAGCGACGGGAATTAGCCAAAAAACTGACGGAATGTTCATAGTCGTTTGTTATTTATAGTTAGTATGATTGATTTAAGATTATGAAGAAAAAGAGAGTGTGTCATCGGAGATGTTCATGTTCTTGAAAGACTGAAATCTCCATGTGACGATGACATACTCTCTTCTCGCTTTATTGTTGTTGCCCGGCTTGCGTTATTCGTCGCCGCTGTAATCGGAGATGTTCTCCGCCTCTTCGTCTTCGTCAGAACTTATTTCAAATGTAGTCCGGTAGTTGTCCTCGGTGATGTTGTCATCGTCAAACTCTGCAGGTTCTTCCGGCTCATCGTCATCATCTGGCTCGTTGTATGTGTCTTCGGGTATTTCGTCTTCGTCGTGTGTCTGGAGTTTCAGGCGCGGCTTTTCTACTTCAGGCTTGACTTTTGCGAAAATTGCCTCTACCCATGTGCCCTTGGCCACTTCCAAAACTTCATATCCGTCGGCCACTTTCTTTTCGTACATTCCGCCCGGCTTGTGCAGACGGTCTTTGGGTAGGGTGGTTGTCGAGATGTCGAATCCGCTTTCTATAATGTCCTGTATGCTTTGTGAGAGTGAGTCCCAGCCCCCTCCGAAGTTGCGTTCCAGTACTTCTATGAGTTTGGCGGCGGATATATGGTGTATGTTTTCGTACGTCAAATCGGTCACTCTGACGATGGGACGTTTCTTCACTGCCCACGTAACCTTTACGCCTTCATCAATTCTCACATTACCTATTTTATATCCTTGTTTTTCGTATTTGGCTTTTATTATGGCCGAATCGTCTTTCAGTTCTTCTATCATGAAGGCACTTCTGAACATGTCAACATACCTCCGTATGCAGTCTTTGATGTCTGAGTCTTTCTCGGCTCCATCCATCATTCGGAAGATATCGTTCTCCTGTAAATTCCAGACGTTGTTTTTCGTCAAGGTTTTCAGTGTGAGTACCTTTTTTAATGTCGTTTCTTTCATTGTTCTGTTTAATGTTTGTTGTTTCTGCTTTTTTGTTTGCAAATGTATATACTTTCTTTTTCATACCCAAGTTTTTATATATAGTTTTATGTTAATTTCTTTAAAAAAGCGCAACGACCTTACGTTCTTATGATGGTTTGCAGTACCTTTGCAGGCAGTTATGTCACAACCATTGGCTGAAAGATTGCGCCCACGTACGCTCGATGACTATATAGGGCAGAAACATCTTGTGGGTGAAGGTGCGGTTCTGCGTCGTATGATAGAATCCGGACATATCTCCTCGTTTATCCTTTGGGGACCTCCTGGTGTGGGGAAAACCACATTGGCCCAGATTATTGCCAATAAACTGGAGACCCCGTTCTATACGCTCAGTGCCGTGACGAGCGGCGTAAAGGATGTCAGAGACGTGATAGACAAGGCCGGCCGCGGCCGTTTTTTCAACGAGGCATCACCAATACTTTTCATCGACGAGATACACCGTTTCAGCAAGTCGCAGCAGGACTCGCTTCTCGGTGCCGTGGAAAAAGGTACGGTGACGCTTATCGGCGCGACTACGGAAAACCCGTCGTTTGAGGTTATCCGCCCGTTGCTGTCACGCTGCCAGCTCTATGTACTGAAATCTCTTGAACAGTCTGATCTTCTGGAACTGCTCGAAAGGGCATTGTCACAGGATGTCGTCCTGCGTGAACGGAATGTTACGCTGAAGGAGACCGATGCCCTGTTGCGTTACAGCGGCGGTGATGCCCGCAAGCTGCTCAACATGCTTGAACTTGTTGTAGAGTCGTTCGGGGCGGCGAATGAGGTTGTCATTACAAACGATGTCGTTGTCAAACGGCTCCAGCAGAACCCGCTCGCATACGACAAGGACGGTGAGATGCACTACGACATCATATCTGCCTTTATCAAGAGCATACGCGGCAGCGACCCCGATGCCGCCGTCTATTGGCTTGCAAGAATGATAGAGGGTGGGGAAGACCCAAAGTTCATAGCCCGCCGTCTGGTGATAAGTGCGTCCGAGGATATCGGACTTGCCAACCCCAATGCGCTTCTGCTGGCCAATGCCGCCTTTGACGCCGTGTCGAAAATAGGGTGGCCCGAGGGACGCATACCCCTTGCCGAAGCCACCGTTTATCTGGCCGCGAGCCCGAAGAGCAATTCCGCTTATCTTGCCATAGATGCCGCTCTCGACCTTGTGCGGCGCACGGGCAACCAGCCGGTGCCGTTGCATATAAGGAACGCCCCCACCAAACTGATGAAGGATTTGGGGTATAATGACGGTTACAAGTATCCTCATGACTATCCCGGACATTTCGTCCGGCAGCAGTATCTGCCGGATGCCCTGACGGGTGAGCGCCTGTGGCACGGCCAGAACAACCCCTCGGAAGAAAAGCTCAACCGGCGTATGACAGACTGTTGGGGGACACGTTTTGAGCAATGAAGTGACAGCATGAAACGAAATAATGAAACTAAAGCAATATAAAGCAATGAATATAGTAGTATTGGATGGATATAGCCTCAATCCGGGTGACTTGTCATGGGATGCTCTTGAGGCGTTGGGAGAGGTTACGGTATACCCGCGTACTTCGCCCGACGAGGTGTTCGGGCGTTGTGCTGATGCCGACGCCATACTCACCAATAAGGTGGTTATCGGAGCGGACATGATAAAACGGTTGCCCCGGTTGAAGTATATCGGTGTGCTGGCAACGGGATATAATGTCGTCGACACGGCAGAAGCCCGTGCCCACGGCATTGTGGTGACCAATGTTCCGGCTTACAGTACGGACAGCGTTGTGCAGATGACGTTTGCCCATATACTCAATATAACCAACCGTATCGGTCATTATGCCGGCCTCAACGCTTCCGGGCGGTGGAGCCGCAGCGACGATTTCTGCTATTGGGACACGCCGCTGACTGAATTGTCAGGCAAGACAGTAGGCATTTACGGCCTCGGCAACATAGGAATGAAAGTTGCCCGTATGGCAATGTGCTTCGGTATGGATGTCTTTGCCTTTACCGGAAAGGCGTCGTCGGAACTCCCTTCCGGCATACAGAAGACTACATTCGAAGGCCTGCTCGGTGCGAGTGACATTCTCACACTGCACTGCCCGTTGACCGAAACCACGCGTGGAATCATCAATCATGACACCATCGCACGCATGAAACGCGGCGCAATACTTATCAATACGGCCCGCGGCTCGCTGGTAGACGAGAGGGCTGTGGCCGATGCTCTTGCTACCGGACAGCTTGGTGCATACGGAACCGATGTGATGTGCCAGGAACCTCCCTCTGCCGACAACCCTCTGCTGACGGCCCCCAATGCCTTCATCACCCCGCATATAGCATGGGCTACAAGCGAGGCGCGCGTGCGGCTGATGCACGTGGCGGTGGAAAATGTCAGGGCGTTTGCCGCCGGCCGGCCGGTAAACGTGGTCAACTGATGCCGCAAGGAATAGTTTGAATCAAGATGCACTGACGGAAAAGTATGGAAGATAACATAACACTTGTTCCCGTACTGCGGGTGATAGAGTTTCTCGGAACGTTCGCCTTTGCCATATCCGGCATACGCCATGCCGCCGCAAAACATTTCGACTGGTTTGGCGGTTATGTCTGTGGCATAGCCGTGGCCATAGGCGGCGGAACGATACGTGACGTGATGCTTGGTGTCACCCCGTTCTGGATGACCGACCCTATATATATGATATGTACGGCATTGGCACTGGGTGTAGTCATCATATTTGCCAAATATATGGAATATCTGAGCAATACGTGGCTTGTATTCGATACCTTCGGTCTTGCTCTGTTCACCATTGCCGGCATCCAGAAGAGCCTTGCCTGCGGCCAGCCGTTTTGGGTGGCCATCATTATGGGATGTATTACGGGGTCTGCAGGCGGTGTGATACGCGACGTGCTGCTCAACAATGAGCCTGTAATATTCCGCAGAGAGATTTATGCCATGGCGTGTGTGCTCGGCGGAATAACCTATTGGGTGCTGCTCGTCACGGGTATGCCGATTGAGATAACGGTGTCGGCAAGTTTTGCAGTTACGTGTCTTATACGTTTTCTGGCCGTCCGTTACCGTATATCACTTCCTTTATTGAAAGAGGGCGGCGACGGCGCTTCAAAATGATTGCATTTGGCGGGGGAAGAATAGCCCTGCCAAATGCACTAATCTTATTCTGATACAGTCTTTTCCTGCATCCGTTCACTTTATTCCTTATCCGGTTGTGCGGCGTTGTTGCCGCTCTGTTGTCCGGTATTGTTGTTGTCCTGTTGTCCGGCTTTGCTGCCGTTGCCTCTTCTGCCGTGCCCCCTGCCATGGCGGCGGGAGCTTCTTTTCTTTTCGGTTTTTGCTTTTTCTCCCTCTTGCGGGGCTGCCGCGTTGTTGCCGTCTGCGGTCGTTGCCTTGTTGTCCGCTTCGCTGTTCTTGTTCTTTCTGCGGTCGTTTCTTCTGTTTCTGCCGCCCCGGCTCCGGTCACGACGGCGTGACAGCCTTTTCCTGTCGGCGCTCTTGTATTCCGGTCCCTCCCCAAGCCCTTCCGGCAGAGGGGTCTTTTCTATTTCTTTTTCGAGAAACTTCTCTATCTGCTGGAACAGACTTATGTCGCGGCTGTTGACGAACGTTATCGCCACGCCGTCGCGGTCGGCGCGTGCCGTGCGGCCTATGCGGTGCACATAGTCCTCGGCATCGTGCGGCACATCGTAGTTTATCACCATCAGAATGTCGTCGATGTCGATGCCGCGGGCAACGATGTCGGTGGCCACGAGCACATCCTTGTGCCCCGACTTGAAGGCAAACATCACCTCGTCACGCTCCTGCTGTGTCAGGTCACTGTGCATGGCGCAGCTGTTTATGTTCATCTTCCGCAGTTCGCGGTCAATCTCCTTCACCTTGTCTTTCTTGCCGGAGAAGATTATGACGCGCTTCAGTTGGTCGGTACTGAACAGGTGTTTTATTATTCCCGACTTCTGACTGTCGTGGCAAATGTATGCCGACTGCCGTATCTTCTCGGCCGGCTTGCTCACCGCTATCTTCACTTCCACGGGGTCGTAAAGCAGTGTGCGTGCCAGTTGCTGTATCTTGTCGGGCATTGTTGCCGAGAACATTATCGTCTGATGTTCGCCCGTCAGTCCCTTGGCTATCTGCATGATGTCGTCGCTGAAGCCCATGTCGAGCATGCGGTCGGCCTCGTCGAGCACGAAGAAGCTCACGCGGCTGAGGTCGACATTGCCCATGCGTATGTGGCTGAGCAGGCGTCCCGGCGTGGCAATTACCACTCCGGCCCCCATCTTCAGGCTCTTCATCTCCTGGTCATATCGGTTTCCGTCGTTGCCGCCGTATACGGCCACGCTGCTCACGTTGTCGAGATAATAGCCGAAACCCTGCATCGCCTGGTCTATCTGTTGCGCCAGTTCGCGTGTCGGCGACATGATGATGCAGTTGATGGCATCCTCCGGATAGCCGCCGTCGTCGAGCATGCTGAGTATCGGCAGCAGGTAGGCGGCGGTCTTTCCCGTTCCCGTCTGTGCCACACCTATTATGTCGCGGCCGTCCAATATTTCCGGTATACACTTCTCCTGTATCGGCGTGCACTCCTCGAAGTGCATGTCGTAGAGCGCATCCAGTATGTTGTCGTTAAGATAAGTATCTTCAAATTTCATTTAGTTTGGTGCTTTTTTATAACAGTAATATGCTATGAATGAATACAATATGTTCGGAATCCATGCTGCAAGTATCGGCGGGGGGCTGGCATTTATGGCAAATGTGGAGCTCACGGTCTGCAGCAGAATATACGAGAAGCTCAGCGCCATGCCGATGCCCAGATACAGTCCCATGCCGCCCTTGCGCTTTCGTGAACTCAGACTGGCGCCGATAATGGTGAGGATGAAAGACGCAAAACTGGAGGCAATGCGCTTGTGGTACTCTACTTCATACTGCACCACATTGCTTGAGCCGCGGTCCTTCTGTTTCGAAATGTACCGTTTCAGCTCCGGACTGGTCAGCGTTTCCTGCTGTCCCTTGCTGAAAACCAGGTCCATAGGTTCCATCATCACCGTTGTGTCTATCTCCATGCCCGACGTGATGTGTTCGCGCATTCCCTTCAGCGTGCGTATCTTATAGTTGATGGCTTTCCAGTGATAGCGGCTGTCGGAGATGGTGTCGTACTTGATTACGTTGGCCGTCATGTGGCTTGTCAGCTTCTTGTTTTCGAACTTGTCCAGCGAGAAACCGTAGCCCGTCTTTGTCTTGTCGTCGTATTGCGATATGTATGCTATGGTGCCTTCTCCCACCTGCAGCTGCACATTGCTCGACGAAGTGTTCTTCTTGCTGTTCTTGTAGAGCGACTCGAAATTGTGTCTAACCACCGTTCCCTGCGGTATTATGTAGGCGCCGAGGAAGAAGTTGAGCACGGAGATGAGCGCCGCCGACACCATGTACGGGCGCATCAGCCGCCTGAAACTCATGCCGCAGGCCAGCATGGCTATTATTTCGGAATTGCCGGCAAGCTTCGACGTGAAGAATATGACGGCAATGAACACGAACAGCGGACTGAAAAGGTTGGCGAAATAAGGCACGAAGTTGGCGTAATAGTCGAACACGATGGCCTTCAGCGGTGCATGGTATGTGCTGAACTTGGCCAGGTTCTCGTTTACGTCGAACACTATCGAGATGGATATAATCAGGATGATGGCATATATATATGTGCCGATAAACTTGCGGATGATATACCCGTCAATCTTCTTAAGATACCTGAGCGGGTTTACCACATTCAGCCACCGTGCCGCCGTCCGCGCCTTGCGGCGTACGGCGCGTGCGGCATGCAGTCTTCTGTGCTTGCTTCTTATCTCGTTATATTCCATTCTCTTGTTCTTGTTCCACTTTCATTTGTCTCAGATTCTCCTGCCCAGGTTGTCGATTACGCTGCGTTTCCACGCCGTGAAGTCACCCTGCTCTATGTGCGTGCGCGCGTCGGTGACGAGGCGAAGGTAGAAGGCGAGGTTGTGTATGCTGGCTATCTGCATGGCCAGAAGTTCCTGTGCCTTGAACAGATGGTGCAGGTATGCCTTGGTGTATGTGCGGTCGGTCTCGCATCCGCACGGGTCGATAGGGGTGAAGTCCGCCTCCCATTTCTTGTTGCGCATGTTCATCGTGCCGTCGTAGGTGAAGAGCATGGCGTTGCGTCCGTTGCGTGTGGGCATCACGCAGTCGAACATGTCGACGCCCCGCTCTATGGCTTCGAGTATGTTCTGCGGCGTGCCCACTCCCATGAGGTAGCGCGGACGGTCTTTCGGCAGAATCTCGTTCACCGTCTCGATCATCTCGTACATCACCTCCGTAGGCTCGCCCACGGCCAGTCCGCCTATGGCGTTTCCGTCGGCACCCTTGTCGGCCACAAACTTTGCGGCCTCCCTTCGCAGGTCCTTGAAGGTGCATCCTTGCACGATGGGGAAGAGACTCTGTTCGTAGCCGTACAGCGGTTCGGTCTCGCCTATGCGCCTGATGCACCTGTCGAGCCACCTCTGTGTCAGTCCGAGACTGCGCTTGGCGTACTGGTAGTCGCTGTCGCCGGGCGGACATTCGTCGAAGGCCATGATGATGTCGGCGCCTATCACGCGCTCGGTGTCCATCACGTTCTCGGGCGTGAAGACGTGTTTCGACCCGTCGATGTGCGAGCGGAACTCGCATCCCTCTTCCCTCAGCTTCCTTATTCCCGTGAGTGAGAACACCTGAAAGCCTCCCGAGTCGGTCAGTATCGGGTGGTTCCAGCCGTTGAAGCGGTGCAGGCCGCCGGCTTGGCGCAGCACGTCGAGTCCCGGACGCAGGTAGAGATGGTAGGTGTTGCCCAGTATTATCTGTGCCTTTACCTGCTCTTCCAGTTCCCTTATGTGCACGCCCTTCACGCTTCCGCACGTGCCCACGGGCATGAATATCGGCGTGCGTATCTGTCCGTGCGCGGTGGTTATGACGCCTGTCCGTGCGTCAGACGCCGTGTCGGTGTGTTGAAGTTCGAATTTCATAGCTTCGTGTCCTCCTCTATTTCAAACGTCAGCGGGTTGTCTACGGGCTCGTCTGTGAGTGCGAAGTCCCACACATCCTGCACGTTTTCCACATAGTGGAAACTAACACCCTTCAGGTATATCTCCGGTATTTCCTCTATGTCCTTGCGGTTTTCCTTGCAGAGCATGATGTCGGTGATGCCGGCGCGCTTGGCTGCAAGTATCTTCTCCTTGATGCCGCCCACGGGCAGCACCTTGCCGCGCAGTGTTATCTCGCCCGTCATGGCCGTGTTGCGGCGCACCTTGCGCTGCGTGAGTGCCGAGGCGATGGACGTGGCTATGGTGATGCCGGCCGACGGACCGTCCTTCGGTGTGGCGCCTTCGGGCACGTGTATGTGTATGTTCCAGTTGTCGAATATGCGGTAGTCGATGCCCAGTTTGCCGGCGTGCGCCTTGACATACTCCAGGGCCAGCACGGCAGACTCCTTCATCACGTCGCCCAGATTGCCGGTAAGTGTGAGCTTCGAGCCCTTGCCCTTGCTCAGACTTGTCTCGATGAAGAGTATCTCGCCGCCCACGCTGGTCCACGCCAACCCCGTAACCACACCGGCATAGTCGTTGCCCTGATATATGTCGCGGTAGTAGGGCGGCTTGCCCAGCAGCCCCTCTATCTCGTTGGGCGTTATGCGCGAGTAGGGCAGGGCCTTGTCCATGGCCTTCATGTAGGCCAGCTTGCGCAGCGTCTTGTTGATCTGTTTCTCCAGTTGGCGCACGCCGCTCTCTCGCGTATACTGCTCTATTATCTTCTCGATGGCCTGGCGTGTGAAGCCCAGACGCTTCTCGTCGCCCAGTCCCGTGTTGTCCTTCTCCTTTGGTATGAGGTGCCGGCGGGCTATCTCCGTCTTCTCTTCGGTTATGTATCCGCTCACCTCTATTATCTCCATGCGGTCGAGCAGCGGCCGCGGAATGGTGTTGAGGTCGTTGGCCGTGGCTATGAAGAGCACCTTCGACAGGTCGTAGTCAACGTCGAGATAATTGTCGTGGAAGGCGGAGTTCTGCTCCGGGTCGAGCACTTCGAGCAGCGCCGACGAGGGGTCGCCGTGCACGGTGTCTTGCGTAACCTTGTCTATCTCGTCGAGAATGAACACCGGATTCGACGAGCCCGCCTTCTGAATGTTCTTTATTATGCGGCCCGGCATGGCTCCGATGTACGTGCGCCGGTGTCCGCGTATCTCCGACTCGTCGTGCAGTCCGCCGAGCGATATGCGCACATATTTGCGGTTCATGGCCTTGGCAATGCTCCTGCCGAGGCTCGTCTTGCCCACGCCCGGAGGGCCGTAGAGGCAGATGATGGGCGATTTCAGGTCGCCGCGCAGGCTCACGATGGCCAGATATTCGAGTATGCGCTCCTTCACTTTCTCCATGCCATAGTGGTCGGCATCGAGTATTTTGCGCGCCCTGCCGAGGTTGATGTCATCGCATGTGTATTCGCCCCAGGGCAGTGAGACTATCGTCTGCAGGTATGTGAGCTGCACGTTGTACTCCGGACTCTGCGGATTGAGCTGCTCGAGCTTGTCCACTTCCTTGTAGAACATCTTGGCAGTTTCCTCCGGCCACACCTTCCCCTCGGCCTTGTCAAGCAGTTCCTTGCGCTCGGGCGAGCCGTCGCCGTTGCCTATTTCGGCCTGCATGTTCTTTATCTGCTGCTGCAGGAAGTAGTTGCGCTGCTGTTCGTCGATGTCGTCACGCGTCTTGTTGCGTATGTCCTGTTTCAGGCTTTGCAGCGACAGCTCCCTGTTGACGATGCGCAGTGCCGTGAAGAGGCGTTCCTTGACGGAATCCATGGCAAGCAGCTCCATCTTCTCGCTTATGGGGAAAGGCATGTTCGAACATATGAAGTTGAGGGCCATCATGTCGTTGTGCACGTTCTTGATGGCAAACGTAGCCTCCTCGGGAATGTCGTCGTTCACACGCACATATTCTGTCGTTGTGGAGCGGAGGTTGTCCATGGCGGCCGCAAACTCGCTGTCATCCTTTTCCGGCAGGGCCTCCACCGCCACCTCCACACGTCCCGACAGATACGGCTTGCGGCGGCTTATCGTCAGCAGGCGCAGGCGTCCGAGACCCTGTACGATGGCCGTCATGCTTCCGTTGGGTAGTGTGAGCATCTTCACCACGCGGGCAAACACGCCATAGTCGTAAAGGTCGTTTCTGCCCGGTTCTTCAACGTCGGGGTCATGCTGGCATACTATTCCGATGAAAGAACCTGTCTTTTCGGCTTTCTTGACCAGTGCCATGCTTGCCTGCCTGCCTATGATTATGGGTGACACAACGCCCGGAAAGAGCACGAGGTTGCGCACGGCAAGTATGGGTAATGTATCGGGCATGTCTTTGTTAGACAAATCTCCGAAATCTCCTTCTATATCTGCTATCATTGAAAAAGCCTTATTGTTTTCTCTGCTGTCCATCTGAGTGTTATCTGATTTGAGTGTGCAAAGTTACGCAAATTAATTGAATATCTGATATAAAGGCATGTTGTTTTTGGTGTAAAAGGTCATGCCGTACATTGGGATTCGGCTTGCCGCTGTCTGGAGCGGAGCCGGCGGCGCCCCCGGAAATGTCATCATTATTCTGAAAAAAACGCATTTCCGTTTTCCCGAAACAGAGTGGGCGGAAGGCTTTTTGCAGCATCCGCACACCGTTTCCGCACCCGGAAAACCGCCTTTTCGGCACCGTTGCAATGCGAAACGGCCGCTTTCGCATTGCCAAACGGCCTCTCTTGGCTTTCAAAAGAGGCCGTTTGGCGTTGCAATATGGGCACTTTTGAAAGCCGAAACGGCCCTCTCCGCTATCTTTACAAACCGCCTTTGACGTAACATGCTGACTGTCAGCGTTCCCCATTCCGGCGAAAAACCGCGGTTTTCGGACGAGAGCCCGAAAACCGCGGCTTGCATGTCGTTTAACACATGTTAAAGTAAAGAAGATTCATGCGTATGAGTGCATG
>NZ_URNN01000039.1 GCF_900549175.1 uncultured Prevotella sp.
TACATATCCACAAGGTGTTCAGGGGCATTGCGCAAAGAGGCAAATGTTCCATGGGATGGTTCTTTGGCTTCAAGCTGCATCTGATTTGTAACGAAAAGGGGGAGTTGCTCAACTTCATGATAACCCCGGGAGATGTGGATGACAGGAAACCGCTGGAATACAAGGCCTTCGTTGAATTCATATACGGGAAGTTGGTCGCAGACAAAGGCTATATCAGCAAGAACCTTTTCCAACGCCTGTTCGTGGACGGCATACAGCTTATCACCAAACTTAAAAACAACATGAAAGGTGCTTTGATGAGCGTGTCGGACAAACTGCTGCTCAGGAAACGTGCCATCATAGAAACGGTAAATGACGAGTTGAAGAACATTGCACAGGTGGAACATTCAAGACACAGGTGCTTTGACAATTTCATCGTGAACCTGTTGGGAGCTATCGCCGCTTATTGTATGTTTCCCAAAAAGCCGTGTATCAATGTACAACGTACATTAGACACACAGCTGAGTCTATTTTGAATTCATCGAACTCACGTTATTAATAAATGTTATTTGTTTTGTTATCTTTGCGATTTCGACTAACTTTGCAGAAGTTAGGCTGCACTCGGCAATATACAAGCAAGCTTGCATTGCGCTCGTTTGCACTAACTTTGCAGAAGTTAGGCTGCACCCGGCAAGTACAAACATAATATCGTAATCATAATGCAATATGAAATAACGGCTCCGGCCATTCTCAATACCACCATCGACCTGCCTTCGTCGAAGAGCGTCAGCAACAGGGCACTCATCATACACGCCCTCTCCGGAGGCGGCGTGCTGCCGCAAAACCTGTCCGACTGCGACGATACCGACGTGATGATAAAGGCCTTGCGCGACATGCCGGATGTGATAGACATCAAGGCGGCCGGCACGGCCATGCGTTTCCTTACGGCATACCTTGCCGTCACTCCCGGGTGCCACACCGTCACCGGCACCGAGCGTATGCGCCACCGTCCCATCCGGCTGCTTGTAGAGGCGTTGCGCTATCTTGGCGCCGGAGTGGAATATGTAGGTGAGGAGGGTTTCCCGCCGCTGCGCATAACCGGAAAATCGCTCGATGGCGGAAGGCTCGAGATGCCCGGCAACGTCAGTTCGCAGTACATCTCGGCATTGCTTATGATAGCCCCTGTGTTGCGTAACGGTTTGCGCCTGCATCTCACCGGCGAGATAATATCGCGCCCGTATATTGACATGACGCTGTGGATAATGGGTGAGTTCGGAGCCGAGGCCGAGTGGTCGGACATCAGCACCATCACCGTGGCCCCGAAGCCCTACGCCGTGCGCGACTATCACATAGAGAACGACTGGAGCGCCGCGTCCTACTGGTATGAGATGGTGGCGCTGGGCGGCCCCGGCAGCGAGGTGACACTCACCGGACTTATGGATGACAGCAAGCAGGGCGACTCGTCGGTGCGCTACATCTTCAGTCTGCTCGGCGTGAAAACAACGTTCGGCACGACGGAACAAGGCGTGCCCACGACAGTAAGGCTGACCCGTACCGGTCATTGCGTGCCGCGTCTGGAGTACGATTTTATCAATTCGCCCGACCTCGCGCAGACCTTTGTGGTGTGCTGTGCGGCACTCGGTGTGCCGTTCAGGTTTACGGGGTTGCAGACACTGAAGATAAAGGAGACCGACCGCATAGAAGCCCTCAAGCGCGAGATGCGCAAGTTCGGGTATGTGCTGCGTGATGCCGGAGGGTGCGAACTGGTGTGGGGCGGCGAACGTTGCGAACCGCAGCCGGATGCCGCCGTCGACACCTACGATGACCACCGCATGGCTTTGGCCTTTGCGCCGCTTGCCATGAAATGGGGCGGCATACGGATAAACAACCCGCAGGTGGTGACAAAATCGTACCCCCATTTCTGGGATGACCTGAAACGGTCGCAGTTCATCATTGGCGTTCACGAATAACCGATACACCGTATGGCTATACTCATAATGATAATCGTGGCGCTCGGCGTGGTCGTGGCACTGGGCAGCATGCTGTTTTCACGCGGCGACGGCGGCGGGGTGGTGCAGCCACAGGGCGACTGTTCGTCGTGCAGCGGCGACAATGCCAGGTGCGCCCACGAGTGCATGATGGAGGCGGCGGTTAATCCGGTGGAATACTATGACGACGAAGAGCTTGATGCCTTTGCCGGCCGCCGCTCCGATGACTATACCGATGACGAGGCCGAACAGTTCCGTGAAGTCATGCTGACGATGAATCCACGTGAGGTGGCCCCGTGGAGCCGCAGTCTGACGCTGCGCGGCATCAATCCGCCCGACCAGATAAAGGACGAGATGGTGATGATGATTGAAGATGCGGGGGCTTCGGAAGCATGAACGGGGTGGATGTTGTCTTGCGGAGTGCGTTTTATTGTTAATAAAACGGCGCGGGGAGACAATAAAAAGCAGTGTTTTTTAGTTTAAAGTATTGTGAGAATGTTTGAAAACAGACATATTGTCATCATCACCGTCATGACGGCCCTGCTGCTCGTGACGGCTTGCTCGTCGCATAAGAATACGGCGAAGAGCCGTTGGTGGCATTCGTTCAACGCACGTTACAATACTTATTATAACGGCAGTCTGGCTTTTACCGACGGTATGGTGGAGAAGGAAAACGGCAACAAGGACAACTTCACCGAGATTATCCCCCTCGATGCCGTAGGCAACAAGAACAGCCGCAATCTTGGCAGTTCAAACTTTGACAGAGCCATAGAGAAATCGGAAAAAGCCATCAAGCTGCACAGTATCAAGCGCCGTCCGGAATGGACGAAGAACCGCCGCAAGACGGCCAAAGACATCGAGTGGCTCAGCCGCCGTGAGTACAACCCCTTCTTGTGGAAGGCGTGGCTTATGCTCGGCAAGTCGCAATATCAGAAGGGCAACTTCGATGAGGCCGCCGCCACATTCTCATATATGTCGCGTCTGTATGCCACGCAGCCCGAAATAAACGGCATTGCCCGTGCGTGGCTGGCACGCAGCTACACCGAACTCGACTGGCTCTACGATGCCGAAGACGTGATAACGAAGATGAAGCGCGACACGATGCACTACCGTGCCGTGAAGGACTGGGACTATGCCTATGCCGGATTTTATGTGCGCAGCCGCAGATACGAGGAGGCTGTCAGCTATCTGGCGAAAGCCATCAGGCACGAGCGCCGCAAGAAGCAGAAGGCCCGCATGTGGTATCTCATGGGACAGATTCAGACCGAACTGGGCAACCGTGACATGGCCTACAAGGCTTACCGCCGTGTTGTGCGCCAGAGTCCGCCATACGAACTGGAGTTCAACGCCCGCATAGCGCAGACGGAGGTGATGGCCGGCGGACGCTCGCGGCAGATGATAAGAAGGCTGCGCCGCATGGCCGCTTCCGACAACAACAAGGACTATCTTGACCAGGTGTACTACGCCATAGGCAATATCTATCTGACAGACCGCGACACACTCAACGCCATTGCCGCCTACGAGAAAGGCAACGAGAAGTCGGTGCGCAACGGTATAGAGAAAGGTGTGCTGCTGCTCAAGCTCGGAAATCTCTATTGGGCGCGCGAGAAGTATAACGACGCGCAGCGCTGTTACGGCGAGGCCATCGGACTGTTGGACAAAGACCGCAGCGACTATGAGGAGTTGTCGGCGCGCTCGAAGGTGCTTGACGAGCTGGTGCCGTTCACCGATGTCGTCTATCTGCAAGACTCGCTGCAGGTGCTTGCCGGTTTGCCGGAGGACAAGCGCAACGAGGCTATCGACCGCGTGATAGAGGCTCTGAAGAAGAAGGAGAAGGAGGAAAAGAGGGCCGCCGAGGAGGCTGAAGCCGAAAAACAGCTGTCGGCGCAGTCGGCCCAGGGCAACAGGTTCGGCAACAACAGGAAACCGCAGACAGGCACCGGCATGCAGGATAAGTCGGGCACGTGGTATTTCTACAACACCATGGCCGTAAATCAGGGAAAGACGGCTTTCCAACAACAGTGGGGCAAGCGCGAAAATGTGGATGACTGGCAGCGCGCAAACCGTACCGTTGTGAATCTTTCGGCTGACAAGGAAGGCCAGGGGGAGGACGTGACGGCCGACAGTCTTGCCGTGAATGGTGACGGACAGACAGCCGAACCGACTGCCGGCGAGAAGGGTGAGGGCGCTGACAGCATATCTTCAGACCCCCACACCCGCGAGTATTATCTGGCTCAGATACCCTTTACGGATGAGCAGAAGGCCGAAAGTGACAACATGATAAAAGACGGCCTGTTCCATTCGGGCGTGATATTCAAGGACAAGCTTGACAATCTGCCGCTCAGCGAGAAGGCCCTCAAAAGACTTACGGAGCAGTATGCCGACTACGAGAAGAATGATGAGGCTTGGTATCATCTCTTCCTGCTCTATTCGCGTATGGGGCGCCACGATATTGCGGCCAACTGTCTGTCGCGCATGAAGTCTGACTATCCCGAGAGCCAATGGACGGTGTTGCTCAGCGACCCCTACTTCGCGGAGAACGCCCTTTTCGGCGTACACATAGAAGACTCGCTGTATGCCGCCACCTACGAGGCTTTCAAGGCCGACCGCTATGACGAGGTTGCGGCCAACACGCGCCTGTCGGCGGAGCGCTTCCCCTTGGGGGCCAACCGCGCCAAGTTCATCTTCATCGACGGTCTGAGCCGTCTCAACGAAGGTGATGCCACGGCCTGTGTGAACAGTTTGAGGGAAGTGGTGGAGAAATACCCTGACAGCGAGGTTTCGGAGATGGCCGGAATGATAATAAAAGGTGTGCAGGCGGGTAGGGCATTGCATGGCGGCAAGTTTGATATCGGCGATGTATGGTCGCGGCGCGGTGTCGACCTCGCAGCAGACACCACCGCTACGGATACGCTGAGCACGGAGCGTAACACTGGGTTTGTGTTCCTTTTGGCTTACAGGGCCGATTCGCTCAACTCCAACCAGTTGTTGTTTGAGATGGCCAAGTATAACTTCTCAAATTTCATGGTGCGTAATTTCGACATCACCGTCGATGCAGACAACGGCATCAGCCGTATGCTGATAAGCGGTTTCCTCAATTATGACGAGGCCTTGCAGTATGCCCGCCAGCTCTACGCCGACGCCATGATGGCAGAACGTCTGAAGGGTTGCCGCCGTATCATCATCAGTGAGGAGAACCTGAAGATGCTCGGCACGCGATACAGTTATGTGGAATATGAAGACTTTTTCGAGAAATCTTTCGTCCCGTTACAGATTAGCAATGAGGAACTGCTCAATATTCCGGATGGTGTGGAGACACCGGAGGGTGACGTGACTTTGCCGGGTGGTATCGACCTCCCTGTCGCCCCGGCAGAGCAGCCAGCCCCAGCGGATGAGGACGACGGCCTCGGTCTTGGCGACCTTCCTGTCGCCCCGGCAGAGCAGACAGCCCCTGCAGAGGAGGATGACGGCCTCGGCCTTGGCGACCTTCCTGTCGCCCCGGCAGGGCAGACGGCCCCAGCGGATGAGGATGACGGTCTCGGCCTTGGCGACCTTCCTGTCGCCCCGGCAGAGCAGCCGGCCCCTGCAGAGGAGGATGACGGTCTCGGCCTTGGCGACCTCCCTGTCGCCCCGGCAGAGCAGCCGGCCCCAGCAGATGAGGATGACGAACTCGGCCTTGGCGGTGCTCCGGAGGCTCCCGCGCAGCAACCTGCGGAAGACAACAACAGTATTAACAACGAACCGCCGGCCGGTGGTTTCGACTTTGATGACGATTTTTACAGATGAACAACGGATTATTACTTTGGGCTGATGACGAGATTGAGCTGCTTAAGGCGCACATAATCTTCCTTGAAAAGAAAGGTTATGAGGTGGTGACCGTGACCAACGGTACCGATGCCGTGGATATATGCCGCAGGCAGAACTTCGACCTTGTGCTGCTCGACGAGATGATGCCCGGACTGAGCGGGCTTGAGACGCTCCAGCAGATAAAGGAGATATTGCCGTCGGTGCCTGTGGTTATGGTGACCAAAAGCGAAGAGGAGGACATCATGAATCAGGCCATAGGGTCGAAGATTGCCGACTATCTGATAAAGCCGGTGAACCCCAACCAGATATTGCTGACGCTGAAGAAGAACATCCACCGCAAGGAGATAGTGACGGAGGTGACGCAGACGGGCTATCAGCAGAATTTCCAGCAGATAGCCATGCAGATAAGCGACTGCCGCACGTACGGAGACTGGATAGAGGTGTACAAGCGGCTTGTGCACTGGGAACTGGAGCTGAGCAGCACTGACAGCGGCATGACGGAGATGCTGAAGATGCAGAAGGAAGACGCCAACAACGGCTTTGCAAAGTTCATAAAGAACAACTATATGGACTGGATGGAGGCTCTTGTGCCCACCGCACCGCCGTCGGATCATCCCATGATGAGCCCCGAACTGTTCAAACGCAAGGTGTTTCCGCTGCTCAACGAGGGCGAGAAGGTGTTTCTCGTGGTGCTTGACAACTTCCGTTACGACCAGTGGCGTATGATAGCCCGTGAGATAGGCGACTCGTTCGACATCGACGAAGACCTGTATTTCAGTATTCTGCCCACGGCCACGCAGTATGCCCGCAATGCCATTTTCAGCGGACTCATGCCCAACAAGATTGCAGAGCTGTTCCCCGACTTGTGGGTGGACGAAGACGAGGAGGAGGGCAAGAACCTTAACGAGGGGCCGCTCATAGGCACGCAACTGGAGCGTTACAGGCGCAAGAACACTTATTCTTATCATAAGATAAACGATTCGGCCGGTGCAGAGAAGTTTATACAGCAGTTCCGCCAGTTGGAGCGCAACGACCTCAACGTGGTGGTGTTCAACTTCATTGATATGCTCAGCCATGCCCGCACGGAGTCGAAGATGGTGCGCGAGCTGGCCAACAACGAGTCGGCCTACCGCAGCATCACGCTCAGCTGGTTCCGTCATTCGGTAATCTCTGAGCTGTTCAAGATGCTTTCGCGCAGCAACTACCGCGTAATCGTTACTACCGACCATGGCTCAATACGCGCCAACCGGCCGGTGAAGATAGTGGGTGACCGCAACACCAACACCAATCTGCGCTACAAACTCGGCAAAAATCTCGGGTATGACAGCAAGGATCTCTTTGTCATCAAGAATCCGCATAAGGCACAGTTGCCGGCACCGAACCTCAGCACGAGTTATGTTTTTGCCACCGGCGACTCGTTTTTCGCCTATCCCAACAACTACAACTACTACGTGTCTTATTACAAGGACACGTTCCAGCATGGCGGAATATCCATGGAAGAAATGATAATACCCATTGTGACGATGACCGGAAAACGGCGCTGATGTGGGGGGATGGGAAATCAGAAAGAAGTGTTTTAATCAATGAGATAAGAAACAGACAGAATATTATGGAAATAAGAATAGACAATTTGGACAATATCCGTGAGGCTGCCCGCCGGTTTGTGGATGCCATGGGGGAAAGCACCGTGATAGCCTTCTACGGAAAGATGGGTGCCGGCAAGACAACGTTTATAAAGGCTGTGTGTGAAGAACTGGGAGTGGACGATGTGATTACCTCGCCCACATTCGCCATTGTCAACGAATACCGTTCGGCCGACAACGGAGAGCTTATCTATCATTTCGACTTCTACCGTATAAAGAAGCTCGACGAGGTGTACGACATGGGCTACGAAGACTATTTCTACAGTGGTGCCCTCTGTTTTATAGAGTGGCCGGAACTCATCGAAGAGCTTCTGCCCGGCGACGCTCTCAAGGTGACCATCGCCGAGGCTGAAGACGGAAGCCGCACGGTGACAATGTGACCAGGGGCGGGGTGGTATAAGAAAAAATCCCTTCCGGAAGTATTTCTACTTATCGGAAGGGATTTCTTTCTTATGTTGTTCTCTCTCAATATCTGTTGTCAATCGACATTCTCATTATACAAGGTGTTATCACTGCAAAAATGGCAGTGGCCACGCTTACCATCGTAAATATTTCCATAGTGCGTTTATTTTTTCATGTCGAGTTTTTTACCGAGATAAACTGCATGTGCGATGGTTGCCACAAATACAAACGCGAAAATCAAACTTAATGTTACCATAATCTTTTTACCTTTCTTTTCTTTAAGGGGCTCCCTTATTCTTTTGGAAATCAGTAGACCCCGAGTTACTAATGTTTGTTATCCCTAATGTTGTTATCCTTACTTTTTCTGGTGCAAAGTTACGGCGGTTTTATTGTGTGGCCAAATAATGCGGGCGGAAAAGTCGTTTTATGCCGCTTTAATTGATATCGGTCATGAAAGTGCCGTATTTTTACATTATTATGATAACGGATGGTGTATTATTGAGGCATGACAACGAAAAAAGCAGAGAAAAAGTATCGGTAAAGTCATCACGATACATTTTCTCTGCCTTTTATCAATATCCTTATGACATGTCGGGATTATTGTCACATCCCGCGTTCATTTCCGTCTCTCAGTCAACATTCTCTTCCTGAAAGTCCAAATCAGCCTGCGCCACAAGGAGCACTTCGTCGGCATCATATTCGCCACGGCCGTCTTCTTTGGCCTTGCGGCACACATATTCGGCCACGGCCTGCAGGTCGATGTCAACGTATTCGTCATCGCTGCCGCCTTCGAGTATGCCGCTTTCAAAATAATACTCCACTATGGTGTCCATCATATACAGAATGTCATCCGTGGAGTATTTCTCCTTCAGCTCGGCCGGCAGCATGTTGATGATATATTCGGCCTCGCGGGCGTTCTCTTCCTCATCGAGGCGGAGTTCCTCTTCAAAATCGGCCATAAATCAGAGCAGTGCTTGGAATTTTTCTTCGAGTTTTGCCTTCGACAGGGCACCGACGGTCTTGTCGACCACCTGGCCTCCCTTGAAGAACAGTATGGTGGGGATATTGCGTATGCCATATTCGGCGGCCAAGTCGTCGCACTCCTCCACGTCGCACTTTCCTACGTTTATTTTGCCGTCGTACTCCTTTGCCAGTTCCTCTACGATGGGGGCAATCATCCGGCACGGACCGCACCATGTGGCCCAGAAATCCACTACCAACGGCAGGTCGCCGTTCTTAAGACTCTCAAAATTCTCGTTTGTGATTTTTACTTCCATTGTTCTCTCGTTTTTATTTGTTTGTATTAATACTATTGTTGCATTTCACATTTTTCCGCGCCGCCACCGGTAGCCGGCGCCTGCTTGCGTAAGGTGCCTGTGACCCGGTGACAGGGCGTTTCTTTGAATCGTTTCTTCCCTTATTATCTGCAAAAATAAGGAAAACCATTGATACCGCCAAGCGGATAAAGCTTTTTTAGCAGGCTTTATGGCTTTTCAGTTTATTTTGTAGTCAAGAACATTCTTGTTCTGTTCGATGAATGTGATGAGCGTGCGCTTTACGTCAACCGTGCGGCTCTTGCTGCGCAGCAGCACATGATTCTTTCCGCTCGAGTCGTGCAGCTGGAAGAAGAGTTTGGTCGCTCCCGGACTGTCGGCTATTATCTCGTTCAGCTCGTTGACAATCTGGTCGTTGAGTTCGTCGGTGAGCAGCGATATCGTGATGCGGTCGACGGCCTTGTCCTTGATGGTTTGCAGATACTCGATGTTCTGCACCTTCAGGTCGAAGAACTGGCTGTCGCGGTAGCGCTGCTGGCATTTGGCCGTGATATAGATGGTGCATCCCTCCTTGAACATTCCGCTCCAGCGCCCCCAGTCTTCGCCGAACAGGGCCAGTTCGCCCGTGCCTTCAAAGTCTTCTATGGTCACGAATCCGCAGGGTTTGCCCGACTTCGTGAACTTTGACTTGATGTCGGTAACGATGCCGCCGATGATTACGTCTTCGCGGTCTTTCAGTGAAGAAATGTCGGACAGTTCGGCGCAGTTGGTGTTGCAAAGGTTGTCAAGCACTATCTTGTACTCGTCAAGCGGATGGGCCGAGATATAGATGCCCACCAGCTCGCGCTCGCGGTTCAGACGCTCGATGTCGCTCCACGTCTCACCTTTTATTATAGGTGGCGTGGCTATCTCCACCTCGTTTTCACCGCCGAAGAGCGAGTTGCGCATCTGGTTCTGCTCCATTTGGTATGTCTGGCCGTAGCGCACGAACGTGTCGATGAACATTTCGCCCTTGTTGTTCTTGGCGAAGAAGTCTTCGCGGCGCAGTTGTCCGAAGCCGTCGAATCCGCCGCTCAATACGAGCGATTCCACACACTTGCGGTTGACGGCGCTGAGGTTGACACGCTGTATGAAGTCGAAAATGGTCTTGTATGGGCCGTTCTTCTCGCGTTCGGAGATGATGGCGTCGGCCGCCGCACCGCCCACGCCCTTGATGGCACTGATGCCGAAACGTATCTCGCCATTCTTGTTAACGCTGAACTTCTGGCGGCTCTCGTTCACGTCGGGGCCGAGTGTTGGTATGCCCATCGAGCGGCACTCGTCCATGAACTTCGTTATGTCGTTGATGTTGTCGAGACTTCGGCTCATGATGCCGGCCATGAACTCGGCCGGATAGTGGGCCTTGAGGTAGGCCGTCTGATAAGCCACCCACGAGTAGCATGTGGCGTGACTCTTGTTGAAGGCGTATGACGCGAATTTCTCCCAGTCGCTCCAAATCTTTTCGAGCACCTTCGGATCGTGGCCGTTCTTCTTGCCGCCCTCGATGAATTTCGGTTTCATTGCGTCTACGATGGCCTTCTTCTTCTTACCCATGGCCTTGCGCAGGGCGTCGCTCTCGCCTCGGGTGAAGTTGGCCAGCTGGCGCGAGAGGAGCATGACCTGCTCCTGATAGACGGTGATGCCGTAGGTGTCTTTGAGATATTTCTCCATGCACGGTATGTCGTACTTTATCTCCTCGCGGCCGTTCTTTCGGGCGATGAACGACGGGATGTAGTCCATAGGCCCCGGACGGTAGAGGGCGTTCATGGCTATGAGGTCTTCGAAGACTGACGGCTGCAGCTCGCGCAGATATTTCTGCATGCCGGCCGACTCAAACTGGAACGTTCCTATCGTGCGGCCCTCGCAGTAGAGCTGATACGTGAGCGGGTCGTCAATGGGTATGGTGTCGAGGTCTATTATCTCTCCGGTGCGCAGCCGCACGTTCTCCACGGCCTCTTTCAGCTGCGACAGCGTCTTCAGTCCGAGAAAGTCCATCTTGATGAGCCCGGTCTCCTCTATCACGTGACCGTCGTACTGCGTGCAGAGCAGCTTGTGCCCCGGGTCGCTCTTGTCTTCGGCCGTAGACACCGGCACCCAGTCGCTGATGGGGTCGCGGCAGATGATGGTGCCGCAGGCATGTATGCCGGTGTTGCGCACGGTGCCTTCCAACATTCGGGCGTAGCGTATCGTCTCGCGTTCCAACTTGTTGGTGCTGGCCTCGGCCTCGCGCAGTTCGGGGATGACGCTGATGGCGTTGGCGAGGTTCATCTTCAGTCCGCCCGGCAGCTTGTCGGGTATGGCCTTGCAGAGCTGGTTGCTGCGTTCGAGCGGCAGCTTTTCCACGCGGGCTACGTCTTTGATGGAGTTTTTTGTGGCCATGGTTCCGTAGGTGATGATGTGGGCCACCTTGTCGTGCCCGTACTTGTCTTCCACCCACTCGAGCACGCGTCCGCGTCCGTCATCGTCGAAGTCGGTGTCGATATCGGGCAGCGAGATGCGGTCGGGGTTGAGGAAACGCTCGAACAGCAGGTCATATTTGATGGGGTCTATCTTGGTGATGCCCAGACAGTAGGCCACCACGCTTCCGGCGGCCGAACCACGTCCCGGTCCCACCATCACGCCCAGCTCCTCGCGGGCAGAGTTGATGAAGTCCTGTACGATGAGGAAGTAGCCGGGAAATCCCATCGTCTTCATGATGTGCAGCTCGAAGTTGACGCGCTCTCTCACCTCGTCGTTCAGCGGGTCGCCGTAGAGTCTGCGTGCGCCGTCGTACGCCAGTTTCGACAGATAGTCGGCCTCGAACTTTATGCGGTATATGCGGTCGTATCCGCCCAGTTTCTTTATCTTTTTCGCGCCTTCCTCGGGCGGCAGCTGGTTTTCGCCGTTCTCGTCGCTCGTGAATTCGTCGTACAGCTCCTGTTCGGTTATTCTCTGTCGGTATTCGTCCTCCGAGCCGAACTCTGCCGGAATGGGGAAGAAGGGCATGATGGGGTCGTGGTCTATCGAGTATGTCTCCACCTTGTCAAGTATCTCGCATGTGTTGGCCAGTGCCTCGGGTATGTCGCCGAACACCTCGTTCATCTCCTCGCGCGTCTTAAACCACTCCTGCTTCGAGTACAACATTCGCGTGGGGTCGTCGAGGTCTTTGCCTGTGGAGAGGCAGAGCAGACGGTCGTGGGCCTCGGCGTTCTCCTCGTCCACGAAGTGGCTGTCGTTGGTGCATACCAGTTTTATACCGTGCTTGCGGGCCAGTTCTATTATGACCTTGTTGGCTTGCTGCTGCAGGGGGAATGTCTCGCGGTTGGCGCGTATGGTCGGGTCTTTCACCTCGTGGCGCTGCAGCTCGAGATAATAGTCGTCGCCGAACACGCGCTTGAACCACAGTACGGCCTCCTCGGCACCGGCGATGTCGCCGTTGAGAATCTTGGCGGGCACCTCGCCGGCGATACATGCCGAACAGACGATGAGACCCTCGTGGTGTTTTTCCAGTTCGACATGGTCGGTACGCGGGCGGTTGTAGAATCCCTCGGTCCAGGCTTTCGACACCAGTTTTATCAGGTTGTGATAGCCGGTCTCGTTCTTTGCCAGCACCACGAGGTGGTTTCCGCCGCCGTCACCCTTGGCCTTCTCCTTGTCGGTGAGGCGCCGGCCGTTGCGCACCACGTACATCTCGCAGCCGAAGATGGGCTTGAAAGGTTCCAGCCC
The DNA here is from genome assembly GCF_900549175.1 of uncultured Prevotella sp. Classification (GTDB taxonomy): domain Bacteria; phylum Bacteroidota; class Bacteroidia; order Bacteroidales; family Bacteroidaceae; genus Prevotella. The sequence goes on from NZ_URNN01000039.1 coordinate 12,838, forward strand.
GGCATCCTTGCGCTTGCCGTTCACGCCCTTGCAGTAGTTGAAAAACTCCTTTATGCCCATCATGTTGCCGTGGTCGGTGATGGCCATGCCGCGCATGCCGTTGCCCACGGCCTTGTCCACAAGCTTCGGTATACTGGCCTGTCCGTCGAGTATCGAGTAGTATGTGTGTACGTGCAGATGTACGAAATCTTCCATGCTTTATGCTTTCTTGTTTTGATTTGGAGGCGTAAAGTTACACAGAAACCGTAAGACTGCCAAATGAAAACGGAAGAAAAATAAATGTGGCCGGCGGCAGTCCGGCGAATCAATAGGGGTCGGACGACACCCTCAACTTGCCGTTATGACAGGGCGAACAGGGACGGATTGTGGAGTAATATAACTTGCAGAAGTTTCGCAAGTGCTCAACTCAAGGAGTTAAAGGGAGTTAAGGAGTTAAGAGGAGTTAAGCCATTTGCATTATGAGCATAAATTATTGCCGTGACATTCGTCGCAGTAAATATATTTTTCATCAATAAGAAAGAAAAATGAGAAAAGTTTGTAAGATAAACAAAAAAGGTGTACCTTTGCATTGAATTTGGAACAATCATAATAACCGATGGGGCAAAGAATCAGAAAACTTAAGAAAATCAGAATACATCGTGAGGGTACCAACACACTCGTCTATAGCCTGTTGGCAATAGTCGCAGTGGCCGCTTTGCTGTGGCATTTGCCCGGCAATAAAGTCCCTTTTTGGGTGTTCGTAGCCCTTTTCGGTACGGCGTGGGTTGTGGTTCTCAACTTCTACCGCTGCCCGAAACGCTATTTCGAGGGTGATACCGAACGTGTTGTCGTGGCTCCTGCCGACGGCAGGATTGTCGTTGTGGAGGAGGTGGAAGAGACGGAATACTTTCATGACCGCCGCCTGATGATTTCAATATTCATGAGCTTGTTCAACGTTCACGCCAACTGGTTCCCCGTAGACGGGAAGGTGGTGTCGGTGGTTCATAAGGACGGCAACTACCACAAGGCATGGTTGCCCAAGGCCAGCGAAGAGAACGAACATGCCGACGTGATGATAGAGACGCCCGAGGGTGAGCGCGTGCTCTGCCGCCAGATAGCCGGTGCCATGGCGCGCCGCATAGTGACATATGCCAAACCCGGCGAGGAGTGCTATATAGACGAGCATTTGGGATTCATCAAGCTGGGTTCGCGTGTAGACGTGTATCTGCCTTTGGGCACCGAGGTGTGTGTCAAGATGGGGCAGGCCACTACGGGCGACCTCACAGTCATCGCCAAACTGAAGTAATTTTTCCGGTGCTTGCTTTTGTGGGCACCGGACATGGCAGACACATATAATATAAAATCACTTGCATGGCTAATTTCATTACACGACAGATACCAAACACGATAACATGTTGTAACCTCGTTTCGGGCAGCATAGCCGTTTCATACGCTTTCATGGGCTGTTATGGCACGGCCTTCCTGTTTATCGTCATTGGGGCGGTATTCGATTTTTTCGACGGAATGAGTGCCCGGTTGCTCGGCGTTTCCTCTCCTATTGGAAAGGAACTCGACTCGCTGGCCGACTGCATCACGTTCGGTCTGGCTCCGTCGGCCATCATCTATACCTTTCTTGAAACGCAGGACAGCCTTCCGGCTCTTGGCCCTGTGGCCGATTTCGTGCCCTATGCGGCCTTTGTGATGGCAGCGTTTTCGGCTCTGCGTCTGGCAAAGTTCAATCTTGACGAGCGTCAGACCACATCGTTCATCGGCATGCCTACACCGGCCAACGCCTTGTTTTGGGCTTCGCTCGTGACGGGCAGTGAGGCATGGCTGTCGTCATCGCCGTATATCGTGGCCGGTGTGGTGGCCATGGTGTTTGTGTGCAGCTGGCTGCTTGTGGCCGAGATACCCATGTTTGCGCTGAAGTTCAAGACATGGGGATGGCTCGGCAACGAGATAAAGTATATCTTTGTCATTACCTCAGCCGTTTTGCTTGCGGTATTCCGTATGAGCGGTTTCGCCGCCGTAGTGGCGTGGTATGTAGCCTTGTCCGTGTTCACAAATTGCAGGAAAGGTTAGTTCTATGCTGCACGGATTGCTTGTCATATTGCTTTTCTTCTTTGTTCTCATCGCTGTCATGGCGATGATTGCTGTGTGGATGGTGTTCCGCGGTGTCGGCCATCTGCGCGACAAGGTGTTCAAGTCAATGGGCTTTGACGGTTTCTCATCTGGTGGAGGAGCATCATCATCTTCCCGTACCGGCTCCGGCCGCCGCCAACAGTCGGATGGCGGAACGATAATCATTGACAACCGCGACCCGGAGCGGGCCCGAAGGAAAATTATTCCGCACGACGAGGGTGAGTATGTGGATTTTGAGGAAGAGAAGTAGTATGCCCTTTAAATGTTGTGTATATGCCTTTGGCTTGTCATTGTACTTGTAAACCTTTGTGGGTATTTATGAGTATTTGTATTCCTTTAAGTATAAATATTAAAATAAATGTTTTACTTTTCTAATGAATTATTTCGGTTGGGAAACTTTTGGTACCTTTGTGGGCAGTTTTAGTAACAAAAATTAAACGAAGTATGAAAAGAAAAGTCTTATTGATTTTGTTTGCCGGTTTTATATGCAGTATGGTGACACTGGCACAGGAGAGCAATCGCAGTTTTTATCAGCAGTCTTTGATAAACAGACTGTTTATAGAACTGGATGTGACAGGTAGTACAACCAACAAGGCCACGCGTTTGATGTCGCTTGGCGGAAAGATAGGGTTTGACATTACCCCCAATCTGTATGTCTTTGCCAAAGGCGAGGGACTGATGGCATTGCGCGATGCCAATGGGGCGAAAAGTTATGGCAACGGCGCTAATCTTGGCGGCGGTTTGGGAGTGAGATTTTTGAAAATAAATTTTTCAAACGGAAAGTCTTCATTTGAAAGTGACATGAGCGTATATGCCATGATGGCGGCAAGTGTGGGCAATACCGACTGGAAACAGACCGTATATGAAGCCGGTTTGAAGTGGAAACTCGGAAAAAGGCTGGCACCTACATTGGGATTGGGTTTCCGCCATACCAATTCGCATACAGTGGGGGTGCCCAATCATAACGGTATGGTCGGTTCGATAGGTATCTGCTTCTGAGCCGGCAGGAATCTGCCTCAGGATGGATAAGAAAAAAGTGCTGTTCCCTTCAGTGCCGGTGTGCTATGGCCGGCATTATGGGGAACAGCACTTTTTAGGTTTTTGGCGTGTGTGTCAGTTGTGTACGAGCGTGCCTATAGGTTCGCCGTCCATAACCTTTTTGAGGTTGCCCACGATGTCCATGTTGAAGACGTAGATGGGCAGATTGTTCTCCTTGCACATGGTGGTGGCTGTGAGGTCCATCACTTTCAGCCCGCGGGTGTAGATTTCGTCGTAGGTAATGTCGGTGAACTTCGTTGCCGTGGGGTCTTTCTCGGGGTCGGCGGTATAGATGCCGTCCACGCGGGTGCCCTTGAGCATCACGTCGGCCTCAATCTCTATGCCGCGTAGCGACGAGCCAGTGTCGGTGGTGAAGTAGGGGCTACCGGTGCCGGCGGAGAAGATGCACACGTAGCCGGCCTCCATGGCCTCTATGGCCTTCCATTTGGTGTAGAACTCGCCTATTGGCTCCATGCGGATGGCCGTGAGCACACGTGTCTTCACGCCGATTGCCCCAAGCGCCGAGCTGAGTGCGAGCGAGTTGATGACGGTGGCGCACATGCCCATTTGGTCACCCTTCACGCGGTCGAAACCCTTTTGTGAGCCGCTGAGGCCGCGGAAGATGTTGCCTCCGCCGATAACGATGCCAATCTGCACGCCCATTTCGGCCACTTCCTTAATCTGGCGGGCGTAGTCGGCGAGACGTTCGGGGTCGATGCCGAAGTTTTGGTTGCCCATGAGGCTCTCGCCACTGAGCTTTAACAGGATTCTTTTGTACTTTGCCATAATTGTTTTATTTCTTTTTAATGGGATGTCTGGGATTGATGGGAGTTATGGGATTAATGTGAGTTATGGGATTGATGGGAATTATGGGATTGATGGGAGGTCTGGGATATTTGATTGTTTTTGGGGTGATGGTATTATAAATTTCACCTCCTTGAAGGCGTAGCGGCTCTGCCGTCCGTCTGTGCGGCGCAGCACGAGATGCCCGTCCGGCTCCACCGTTTCTATCGTAGCCGTGAAGTCTCCCTCCGCATCGCGGTATGTATGGATGCCGTTGCGGCGGTAAAGTGAATTGAGGTAGAGGTCGTGAAGGTTATGCAGCATGCCTTCGTTGATATGGTGGATGAGGTAGAAGCCCAACCTCCATACTATTTTCATGCATACGCTTGTTATACCCTCGTGTTTGCCGGTGATTGAGCATAGTGATATGGGGTTGGGGGCGTCGCTTGTGAACACTTCCTGATTGATGTTGACACCGATGCCTATAATGCAACTCTTCACCATGCCGTTGCTGACGTCACACTCGGTCAGGGTACCGCTTATTTTGAAGTCGTGCCAGTAGATGTCGTTGGGCCACTTGATGGTTATGCCGTCGGTGTATCCGGCAAGCGTGTCCCTTACGGCCAGTGCGGCGGCCTGAAGTATGGCGTATTGTCTCTTGGCGGGCAGTCCTTCGGGGCTTATCCTTATGCTGCACAGCAGGTTCTTGCCGCGCTCGCTCTCCCAGGTGTTGGTGCCCTGCCCGCGTCCCGCGGTCTGGTATTCTGCTCTCACTGTTGTCATGAAAAAATTGTTCTCAGGCATTTCCTCACGCATGTAGCGGATGGTGGAGTCGGTCTCTTCGATGGGTTTGTAGGTGACGGGGTATTGCATGTGGGCTTTTTTATGGGAGATTCTATGGGAGTTTATGGGATGTTATGGGAGTTTATGGGATGTTATGGGGTGCTATGGGATTTTGCTAATATGGGATAAAGGCGTTCTCGATGTGATTGATATGGCAGCCGGTGTGGGGTGTTCCGATTACGGTTATGATGTCGAAACGGACGGGCATATCTATTTGATGGCGTTTTATGTAATCATTTGCAGCGATGGCCAAAGAGCGTATTTTCTGCCTGTCAACGGCCGTTTCCGGTTCGGTGAGACTGTTGTCACGCCGTGTCTTGACCTCCACGATTACGAGTGTGGTCATGTCGGTGGCCACGATGTCCAAGTCACGCCGGCCGCAACGCCAGTTGCGTTGCAGGATGCGATAACCTTTTGACACCAAATGGTCGGCTGCTGTCTGTTCGCCCCAAAATCCCAGTTCGTTGTGCGCTGCCATGAGTGTATTATCAAAATATTATTGCAAATTTAGTGTTTTTATCCCGTCCGTCAAAGTAAATTATTGTAAATTTGCATCAGAAAGAACCATATTATGACAACAGAGAAGATACCGAACAAAAATACGCCAGAGTCCGGCCGCCGGCAGATAGACGAGCAGTTTATGCGTAGGGCTTTGGCTGAGGCTGAGATGGCGCTGGGCGAGGGGGAGATACCCATTGGCGCGGTGATAGTGTGCCGTGACAGGATAATAGCGCGGGCCCACAATCTTACCGAGACACTTTGCGATGTTACGGCCCATGCCGAGATGCAGGCCATAACGGCGGCCGCCGCACTACTTGGCGGCAAGTATCTCACCGAGTGCACGCTTTATGTCACTGTGGAGCCGTGCACGATGTGTGCCGGGGCGATAGGGTGGGCGCAGATACCGCGTATTGTGTATGGCGCCCCCGACGAGAAGCGCGGGTACACAAAATACGCCCCGCATGCCTTCCATCCGCGTGCCACAGTGACAGGCGGAGTGTTGCTGGAAGAATGTGCGCGGCTGATGAAAATGTTTTTCAGGGAAAAGCGTGGATAGTCCTGAACACTACCTTTTTTTACCTTTTTAATGTGTTTGATATGTGCGGCCGGTCACCGCACACACTATTTGTTGTGTATCAGGTTCATAAACTCCTGGCGCGTCTTGGCCTGATTGAAAGCACCGCTGAAATCGCTCGTTGTGGTTATGGAGTTCTGTTTCTCCACACCGCGCATCTGCATGCACATGTGCTTGGCCTCCACCACCACCATCACGCCCAGCGGATGCAGCGTCTGCTCGATGCACTCCTTTATTTGCAGGGTCATGCGCTCCTGCACCTGCAGGCGGTGTGAATATATATCCACCACGCGGGCTATCTTGCTCAGACCTGTGATGTATCCGTTGGGAATGTAAGCCACGTGGGCCTTTCCGTAGAATGGCAGCATGTGGTGTTCGCAAAGCGAGAAGAAGTCGATGTCCTTGACAATCACCATCTGGCTGTAGTCTTCCTTGAACAGTGCGTCGGTCAACACCTTGTGGGCGTCCATTTCGTATCCCCTTGTGAGCACCTGCATGGCCTTTGCCACGCGCATGGGAGTCTTTTCCAGTCCTTCGCGTGCGGGGTCTTCGCCCAGCAGTTCGAGAACTTTCCTGTAGTGTGATGCCAACTCGTCGAGATTTTCGCGGTATTCTGTTTCCAGATTCATTTCTATTTTTTTGGTTGTTGAGTATACTTTATGTTGTTGGGTATATATATGCACTCATATTGTCCGGAGTGCCATTAATACTGCACGCTGATTTTTCCCTTCACTATCGATGCCTGCTTATATCCCAGCTTGCGTATGGCAAGAAGCATTTGGTGTGCCTCCTCGTACGTGCGGTAGTTGCCCACGCGGCATATCCAGCGCGGCGAGTAGAAGTGCACGTATACCGGTTCGCCCGGTATGTTTGCCTTGATGTTGTTGCCCACCTGTTCGGCCATCTGCCGGTCCTGGCGTGTGTTTCCCCCGGCATAAGCCTGCACTCTGAATCCCGTCACCTTGTAACTGTTGCGCATCACCTTCTTGCGTGCGTCATCTTCGGCGGTGGTGTCGTTTTGTCTTGCGGGAGCGTCATCCTGTTCGTTTGCGACAGAGTGGGGTCTTTCTGCCGTATTCGTTTTCGGCTTGTTGTCTGCCGATGCAACGGGCTGCTGCCTGTTGGGCTTCTTCTGTTCCGGCGTGGTTACAGGCTTTGTCGTGTTCGGCTTCTGAGAGTTTTGGGTGGCGGGAGCTGTGTATGGGCCGTTCACCAGTTTGTCAATAGCCGCATCCTGATGTACGGTCACGGTGCCCTGGTTTCTCACCGGTTTTTGCAGCCTGTCGAGAAATGTCTGCGCGTCAGCCTTGCCGGAAGCCCAGACTGTGAGCAGAAATATGATAACGACTTTATACATTAAACTTTTAACTTTTAATTTTTAACTTTAAACTTTAAAACGCCGGAGACTGAAGGATGCGGAAAGCAGGAAACGTTGGAGATGGAAGAGCCGGTGTTGAATTGTCAATCATCAATCTCATTCAACCTCCAACGTTTTTCAACTGTCAATTTTCAACGTTCAATTTTCAGAAAGCATCGATGATGCCCTTGAAGTCGGCAGCTTTCAGTGAGGCACCTCCGATGAGACCACCGTCGATGTCGGGCTTTGCGAACAGCTCGGGAGCGTTGCTTGCCTTGCAACTGCCACCGTAGAGGATGGTAGTGTCGTCGGCAACCTCGGCGCCGTACTTGTCGGCAACCACGCTGCGGATGAAGGCATGTATCTCCTCTGCCTGTTCAGCCGTGGCTGTCTTGCCCGTGCCGATGGCCCAGATGGGCTCGTAGGCGATGATGATGTTCTTGAACTCCTCGGCCGTAAGATTGAACACGCTGCCTTCGAGTTCGGCCTTCACCACCTCGTTCTGCTTGTCGGCCTCGCGCTCCTCCAGGCTCTCGCCGATGCAGAAGATTACCTTAAGACCGTTTTTCAGGGCGAGCAGCACCTTTTCTTTCAGTATCTCGGGAGTCTCGCCGTAATATCCGCGACGCTCAGAGTGGCCCAGAATCACGTACTGTGCTCCGGTGCTCTTCACCATCTCGGCCGACACCTCACCGGTGTAGGCACCCTTCTCCTTGTCAGCGCAGTTTTCGGCACCCAGTCCGATAACGTCCTGGTTGAGGAACTGTGCCACAGTTGCCAGATGAATGAACGGTGTGCAGATGACGACACCGCAGTTAGGCTTCTGTGCCGTCAGTGTCTCGTTGAGTTCCTTGGCCAGAGCCACACCCTCTTGCAGGTTCATGTTCATCTTCCAGTTTCCTGCTACAATTTTCTTTCTCATTGTCTTTTGTTTTAAAAAGTTGATATATCTTGTTAGACTTTCTCTTCGCCTTTATCCATTTCGACCATGCCCACATCCTGTCGGCCAGTGTGAGCAACAGTAGCGGCAGTACGTACCACATCACAATCTTGGCAACTTTGCCAGTTACCGAATCTTCCGGAATCTTGCCCGCTTCGATGTTCTCGAGCCTGTCGGTCAGTACATATTCATCCGGCAGCGCGTTGTGGCTCCACTTGCGTATCACAACACCGTCTTTCAGCAGTACCAGTCCCGGGTTGCTCCTTATTATCGTCTTCAGCGTGGTGCCGTCGGTGGTGTAGAAGTCATATTCGGCTCCCGTCATTATGCGCCATCTCTCGGTGCCCCGGTCGGAACTCGCCGTTAGGCAGTAGAAGGGATAGCCGTGTTCTTCGGCATATTCGTACACCTGGTTTATCAGGTCCAGACGGCTGTCGTCGGCATATTCCAGAAACGGAGCCACGAGCAGGAACGAATATCCCTTGTGGTTGAGCACGCTGTCGGTGACATCCTCGTTGTCGGTTCTCCTGATGATGGAGAAGTCGTGTATCGGCGGTACATATCCTTCGGCGGTCTGCACCGTCCGGCTGTCAATGAAAGTCCATGTAGAGTCGGGGTAGTTGTCGAGAGTGAACTCTTTCCTCACGCCGTCTTTCTCCATGATGAACGTGGTCTCAAACTGCGGCATCGGTGCTCCCTCGGGTATTTCCATGCCGCGCCTGATGTCGGCGCCGGTATGATACGGGCGGAAGTCGAACAGAGGCAGGTCGTAGAGCGACCATCCCGACACTACAACGATGAACACCACCGTGTAGTTGGTCACAATCCACTGGCTGCTTCTGCTTATGACCCTCTTTATGCCCAGCGGCCGTCTGTAGAGCACGATGGCCGCCAAAAGTAGCACCACGTTTTTCCAGAACGTCTGCCAGTTGGACAGTTTGATGGCGTCGCCGAAACATCCGCAGTCCTGTATTGGGTCGGCCAGGGCAAGCCACAGCGTGAGCGGCGTGAACACCGCCATGACGAGCAGCATCAGTCTTACCGTGCGCCGGCGCCTTATCGTGAACAGCAGGCAGATGCCGAGCCAAAACTCGATGGTGGACATTGCCACCGCCATTGCCAGCGCCAGATAACTGTTGGCATAACGTGCCAGCCCCACAGCCTCGGCATAGTCTGTAAGTTTATATTGCGTGCCCAGCGGGTCGACCGCCTTTACAAATCCCGACATGATGAACGTCAGAGCAAGCAGAAGGCGGCAGACGGTGATGACAGTCGCCGATTCGCATATTCCGGCAAAGGAGATCCGCCGGCCTCGGGCCGTGCCCTTTTTGTTGCTGTCGTAGGTCACGTTGTCATCCTTTGGTTTCTGCCCGGTTTCTTCCTTTTTCTCTTCTGTTGTGTCCATCGGTTTTTCCGGCCTGTTTTTTTTATTCCCCACTCAGCTTTATCACCCCGAAAACGGCATAGTTGATGATGTCCATGTAGTTGGATTCCACCCCCTCACTCACCAGCGTGTTGCCGCCGATGTTCTCTATCTCCTTTATCCGTTCTATCTTGGTAAGTATAAAATCGGTGTAGCTGCTCACACGCATCGAGCGCCATGCCTCGTCGTAGTCGTGGTTTTTGCGCTTCATCAGTTCAAGAGCCTCGTTGGCGTGCTTGTCGTAGAGCGTCATGGCCTCGTCGTTGTCCATGTCTACCGTGTCGGCGAAGCCTCGCTCCATCTGTATCAGTCCCACGATGCCGTAGTTTATAAGTGCCACAAACTCAGGGCGTATTCCTTCGCCCACCATCGATGTCTTCTTTATCTCGAGTGATCGTATGCGTTTGGCCTTGATGAACAGCTGGTCGGTGAGCGATGACGGACGCAGGATGCGCCACGAAGCCTTGTAGTCGTGCAGCTTTTTCTCAAACAGTGAGCGACATTCCCGCATCACCTGTTCGAACTGTGCTTCGGTGGATAAAACCTCTTTTGTCATGACATTCAAAAAAATATGCTGCAAAATTACTCAATTCCCGCGAGACTGCCAAAGGAGTGACGTCTTAATTCTCCTTTTGACGTTTGTGTATATACTTTATCTTGGCACACTGCATGTCGAAGCGTGTCTGCAGCGAGTCGCGTTTTATCCTCATCAGCGTCAGAGTCTGCAACTCTTCGGCAGTGGCCTGCAGGGCCGCCTTTTTCTTCTCCACCGTCTCACGCACCATTTCGTATGTGGCATTGAACTCCTGCAGTTGCCGGTCGGTCTCTTCAAGGTCTTCCTGTGCCTTTTTCAGCGATATGTTCTGATAGAGCACCAATGCCTCGCGCCTTACGTCGACAATGTCGTGATATGTCTTGCGCAGCGAGTCGATGGTGGCCAGCGCCATGTCGTAACGTCCGTGCTCATAGTCGTAGCCGGCCTGTTTCAGCATTTCTTCCGCCTTATTCCGGTCGCTGTCGCCACATGATGCCAATGTTGCCATGGCGGCACATATCATGACAATTTTCCTTATTCTTGCCATAGTGTGTCTTGTTTTCCTTGTAGTTTCTTCTTTATGTATTCTTTTTATTCCGCAAAATTACGTATCTTTTCCTTATAATCGTTTAAACCGGTGCAAACTTTGATAATATTTAACCAGTGGATTTTTTTTGAGGAGCTTTTATTTAAGGGAGTTAAGGAGTTAAAGGGAGTTAAGGAGTTAAAGGGAGTTAAGGAGTTAA
>NZ_URNN01000040.1 GCF_900549175.1 uncultured Prevotella sp.
TAACCGCAACGCAAGTACGCCGTAAACGGAGTGTAAGGAGGGCCTAAAGGCAAGCCAAGGGCATGAAAACGGTGTGTCAACAAGGCAAAAAGGGCTTTCCCGCCGTTCTATTTCGGGAAAAAAGAAATGTTAAATTTTCGAAGTTATTATGACAAATATACATATTGTTTTCGTTCGAAAGACATGTTGTTTTGGGCATACACAAAAAACGTTAGCGGAATCCATATCAGACTTTGAAATGCCGAACAAACAAGCCGTTGCGTCTTTTTGAGGTATTTCGTTGCGCCTTTTTGAGGTATTTCGTTGCGTCTTTTTGAGGTAAATACTGAAAAATGAGGGTGTATCAAAATGCAAAGGAAGCACACAGTAGGGACATATTCTTGTATTTGTCCGTCAAGCAGTCATTGAATATCAATATGTTACGAGCGGACAAATACAAGAATATGTCCCTACCAAGCACCACGTTGCCATTTTGATACCCCTCCGGTATGACGGGAACACGGCAACGCCTGTACCTATTCCACTTGCCGTAATCTTGTTGAAAATGTCGGTCCGATAGTGGGTCTGGCTGATTTACTTGCAGTTGTACAATTTGAGATTTGTGTCGTTTTGGGCTAAAATAATTTTGAGATTTATGCGTTATAGGGCAAGAAAATGAGATTTGTGTTATTTTGCATCAAAAACATTTTGAGAATTGTGCAAAACGAGTTATCTCATGGATGCTTCGGAATTTACATACACAGCAACCCGATAACGGGCTTGCTCTATGATGTTACGTTCCTGTGATTATTAATTTTGGGGTAAACGTTATTATAGCCGCCAGCTCTTGCCTTGCATGAACGCCTTGCATTTGTTGCAGAATCTGTTGGTTTTGCCAAACGGATTGCCTCCTTTCGCGTTCTGCATGAGACATCCGGTGTCGGGACAATGCCGCAGCCCCACTGCATGTCCAATCTCATGGAGCATTACGCTGAAAAGCTGCCCGTGACCATGGGGCCTGTATGACGAGAACACGGCAACGCCCGTACCAATTCCGCTTGCCTGCCCCATTATGCCGCTGTGCTCGCGGCCACGGAAGTTGTCGAGGCCTATGTCGGCCTGTGTCAGGCCTATGACAATGGTTGAATCTGTTTTGTAGCGTGCAAGCATCTTGTTGAGAAGGTCGGCTCGGTAGCGTGTATGGTCATGCCGCTTGGTGGTCTTTGCATCGTCTGGCAAGGCGATGCTGCCCGCCAACCTGCATTTGGGATAGTGGGCTTTTAGCGAATCAAACATGGCCTCCGTAAGATTTCCGTTCACCTTTCCCAATGTATACACATTGACGGTGGGAACGATTGTCTCCGTCCGTTTCCTTTCGGCAGGCTTTTCTGCAGACGGTTTCTCGCCGCAACTTGCGGCAAACAACGATGCACATATCAGAATGGTGCAGGCAGACTTGTTCATGATGAATGATATTTGTACAGGTTTTGTATTTTCTTAAATGAACTCCGCATCCCGCCTGAACGTCATTCTCTTGCCCGTTTCCGGATGAGTGAACTCCAGTGTCTCGGCATGCAGGCAGAGGCGGGTGGAGGTTTTGCCGTATAGAGCGTCGCCGACGATGGGCGTGGCAAGGCCGTCGGGGTGGGCGCAGTGCACGCGCAGCTGGTGGGTGCGGCCCGTAAGCGGATGCAGATGTACGAGGGTGCGGCCATGGATGTCGGTGGATATGACGGCGTATTCGGTAGTGGCCGGCTTGCCGTGCGTGCGGTCGACGGTCTGGCGCGGCCGGTCGAGCGGGTCGGGGCGGAGGGGCAGGGCGATGGTGCCGCGGGCGGGAACGCCGGGGCGGCCGTCGAGCAGCGCCACATAACGCTTGGTGACAGTGCGCGCCGTGAACTGTGCCTGAAGGTGGCGGTAGGCCGTGGCAGTCTTTGCCACGACGAGCAGTCCGGAGGTGTCCATGTCAAGACGGTGCACCATCATCGGCCCCGTGGCCTCCGGACAGCGGCGGCGCATGATGGACAACACGGAGTGGCGGCCGCTCTTGCCCGGCACGGAGAGCATGCCCGATGGTTTGCAGACCACGGCCAGACAGGCGTCTTCGTAGAGCGTTTCGAGCTGTGTGCCGGCGGTGGTGTCGGTGCACAGCGGGTCGGGGTCGACATTAAGCCCCGTGAGCATGTGGCCGAGTATGGGCTTGCATTTGCCGCTGCATGCGGGATAGTAGTGCAGATGGCGGCGCAGTTCGGCCCGCGGCGACTCGCCCCACCAGAACTCGGCCATGCAGAGCGGACGAAGACCGTGGCGGTAGGCGTATTGCAGCAGTTTGGGCGCGCAGCAGTCGCCGGCTCCGGCAGGCGGGATGTGGCCTGTGGCGGCGGCGAATATATCTGTGAGCGTACGGCTCTCGCCCATGGCGTTGAGCACACGGTATTGCCCGAAGAGCCATCGTTGGAGGTCATCTGACATGGTGTGGCGCAGCTGTTTCAGTGCCGTTATCTCCTCGTCGAAACGCCTTGCGGCGGCCTCGGCCTGCTCCACTATTCCCGCCCAGTGCCGTTTTATGCGGCGCAGCTCGGCTTTCATATACTGGCTTTCGCGTATCAGCGCGCTGCCGTCGGCATCCCCGCCGTTGCGCAGGCGGTCGCGCCTCAGCTTGGCCTCGGCCATCAGTCTCTTGTATCCGTCGATGGCGTTTGCCGCCTCGCGTCTCGCCGCCTCCAGTCGTACGGCGGCTTCCTTGCGTTCCGGTGACGTTTCCAGTGCTGCCAGACGGTTGTTGACGGCTGTTATCTCGGCCTCGCGGGTCTTGAAATAGTCGTCGGGCTGTTGCGAGTCGTATACCGGCGGAACAAACCACGGCAGGTCGCACCGTCCGCCAAGCAGTCCGGAGTAGGCGGCAAGGAAGCCCGTCCGCCCGTTGTGCTCCACCACGAGCACACCGAACATCTTGCCGTTGTCGGCCTCCCTGCGCAGGTCTCCCATCGCCGCAATGTGCTTCTGCGTCTCTCCGGCGGAGGCAATGCACAGGGCGTGCGGCTCGTAGCAGAAGGGATATGTGAAGCGGGGCGGCGGCGCGATGCTGCTGTCAAGAGGGTGTACGAGTGTGTCCGATAGTGTGTCCATGGCTGCAAAGTTACTTATTTTCGGCGCATTACGCAGTGTTTTCCGCAGATTTTATTACCTTTGCATGAAAATATACCCGACAATTTGAAACCGGAACACTTATGAAAAGATTACTTACAGTTATGGCCGCCGCCCTTATCGTGTTGTCGGCCGCAGCACAGGGTGTTTACACCCGTGAGTGCAATGACAAGGCCTTGCAGAAGAAAGCCGCAAAATGGGTGAAGAAGGGGAAGTGGCGCAACGGATTTACGGCTGCCGCACCCCATGGTAGCGTGAACGCCGTGGACTTCTACGAGCAGTATATGAAGAACACCGCACAGTGGGAGGCCATGTTCCGCTGGCTGGCCGAAACCGACCTGCTGGCGATAGAGAAAGGCAAGCACCCAATAGCGGGGACGAACCTTGTGGCGAGCGTTGAGGACAGCGAGAACGGTCCGCTGGAGAAGCGCCGCAGCGAGAGCCACTATCACCACATCGACTTCCAGTATGTGGTGAAGGGCACGGAGCGTTTCGGCATAATCGACCATGAGACGAGCAAGCCCAACACCAAGTACAAGCCCGACGTGATACACTATGCCTACGATGCGGACAAGGCCCGTTTCTATGATTCCACACCGGATGAGTTTTTCCTGTTCTTCCCGTCAGACTGGCACATAGCCAAGGTGAACACGGATAAGGCCGACCAGACGATACGTGTGATTGTGGTGAAACTCGACTACGTGGAATAAATGGAGGAATGAGGGTGTATCAAAATGGCTACATGAGCGGACAAATACATGAATATGTCCCTACAATGTGCGTGAACCTTATTTTGATACACCCTCCTTACATAAACAGATTATATGTTGTCATCAATACAAGTGTTGCTGAAGCAGAGGCAACTGCTCGAAATAGAATACAAGGCCGATAAGGAAGAATATGGCCGGCAGGTAGAGGCCGTCGGCATGCGGCGGCGCGTCAAGCGCGGAGACGCGTGGTACCCGGTGCGTGTGGGCCGCAGCTACTACAACTCGCTGAACCAGCTTGTAGTGGAGGTGTTCCGCGAGGAAGACACCGACATAGAGCATAACTTCGAGTTCGGCCGTCCGGTAGCCTTCTTCTTTCTTGACGGCGACGGGAAAGGCGGCGCGGGCGGCGGTGACGGGCAAAAGGTGACCGCACTGCGCACATCGTCGACGGTGTCTTATGCCGACGGCAACCGTATGGTGGTGACAGTGCCCGACGGCTTCAGCGTGGCCGACATTCAGGGGCGCGACAACGTCGGCGTACAGCTGGCGTTTGACGAGACGAGCTACCGCATCATGTTCGACGCACTCGACCGGGCCGTCAACGCCAAAGGACGTTTGGGTTATCTGCGCGACCTGTTCGGCTCGGGGCAGAAGGCGGAGAGGTTCACCTTTCAGCCCATGCACTTCCAGTATCTCAACGCCACGCAGGAGCGTGCCGTAAACGAGGTGCTCAGGGCAAAGGATGTGGCCATAGTGCACGGCCCTCCCGGCACGGGCAAGACGACAACGCTCGTGGAGGCCATCTACGAGACGCTGCGGCGGGAGAGTCAGGTGCTGGTGTGTGCGCAGAGCAATATGGCCGTGGACTGGATAAGCGAGAAACTCGTCGACCGCGGCATAAGCGTTTTGCGCATAGGCAACCCGACGAAGGTGAACGACAAGATGCTGTCTTTCACCTACGAGCGGCGTTTTGAGTCGCATCCCGACTATCCGCAGCTGTGGGCTTTGCGCAAGGCCATACGTGACCTGCGGGCCAACCGCCGCCGTGGCGACGAGCGGTGGCATCAGAAGATGGAACGTCTGAAAGAGCGTGCCACGGAACTGGAGATACGCATCAACGGCAGTCTCTTCGGCGAGGCGCGCGTGATAGCCTCGACACTCGTGGGCAGTGCCAACCGTCTGCTTGACGGCATGAAGTTCGGCACGCTCTTCATCGACGAGGCCGCGCAGGCTCTCGAGGCGGCCTGCTGGATTCCCATGCGGCGGGTGTCGCGTGTCATCCTGGCCGGCGACCATTGTCAGCTGCCGCCTACGGTGAAGACGGTTGAGGCCATGCGTGGCGGACTGGCGAAGACGCTGATGGAGCGCATTGTGGAGCAGAAACCCGAGGTGGTGACGCTGCTCAAGATGCAGTATCGCATGAACGAGGACATAATGCGTTTCTCGAGCGACTGGTTCTATGGCGGAATGGTGGAGTCGGCACCCGACGTGAAGTTCCGCGGTATTCTTGACTATGACATCCCGATGGAATGGATTGACCCTAATATAGTTAAGAGTGAAGAGGGAAGAGTGAAGAGGTGTGATTACTCTCAGGAAGAGGCAACGGAGCTTGATAATAAAGCAAATCATACCTCAAACCTCATCACTCTGCCCTCTTCACTTGAAGAAGCCTCAAACCTCATCACTCTGCCCTCTGAACTCAGTAGGGAGGAGTTCGTCGGCGAGACCTTCGGGCGCATAAACAAGGCCGAGGCTGAACTTACGTTGCAGTGTCTTGAGGCTTACTTCACGCGGATAGGCCGCCAGCGCATACTCGACGAACGTATCGACGTGGGCATAATCTCGCCATACCGTGCGCAGGTGCAGTATCTGCGCCGGCTGATTGCGAAGCGGGAGTTCTTCAAGCCTTTCCGCCGTAACATATCCGTGAATACCGTCGACGGATTTCAGGGACAGGAACGTGACGTCATACTCATATCGCTTGTGCGGGCCAACGACCGTGGGGATATTGGTTTTCTACGTGACCTGCGCCGCATGAACGTGGCCATCACCCGTGCCCGCATGAAGTTGATAATACTCGGCGATGTGGCAACGATGACCCGCCATCCGTTCTACCGCAAGTTGTGGAATTATGTCAACGGACTGTGGAATATGGAATCTATTCAGTAATGGTTATTATTGATTTGGCGGGAATCTCAACAGGCTGTTTGTTCTTTATGGATACAGCCTTGAATGAGAGATTGTCATGTTCTGCATCTGAAGTTTGATACAGTTTGGTGAATTTGTGGTTTGCCGAAGGTAATTCCACGCAGAAGGTTCTGGCCGCATCCGAATAATTAATTGCAACCAGTACAATGGATCCATTTACATTTCTGTAGGCCGACAGCATCAATCCGTAAGGGTCGGTGACGCTGTCAGAAACGGGATTGCCCGATTCGTCCACCTCGGAAATGTCTATTCTGACAGCACCCGGACGAATGAAGCGGCTGTAGTTTCCCAAAGCCCACAAGAGTTTGGAGTCGACAATATTGTCATTGCCTGTTTGCTTATCCTTATACTGATGCAGCAGGCCGTCCTTGTAATCACCGCCAACGGCTCTCCACCATTGCCAGCTGCGGGCGTTGGCATATACAAGGTCGTGATGAATCATACGGGCGACATACAGGGCGGTCTTCATCGTGCGGTCATATCCGTTGCCTCCGCCTATTTCCTCGTCATTACCCATTATGCACACTTCGCTTTGCCAGAAATCGACACCATATTTCTTCAGCGTGTCATTCAATGCGATGCGGGTTTGCTTCATGGTCTCTACCGGAGTGTTGGTCCAGTAACTGTGGCCGGCCATCAGGCGGGGCATATTGGTGAGGTTGCCCACATAGGTCTCTGTGCTGTCAGGCGAAAAGAACGACTGTATTTCATAACCGCGTTGCCAGTCGGTCATGTGGGTGGACATCATGCAGCGATAGTCGGAAGACTCCGGAATAATGATTTTCGTATCAATGCCCCTGTTGCAGAACTCTTTGTCAAGCAGGCGGGCGACACGGGCAATCTCCCTGTTGGTGGCAGGCGTTCCCTCCTGTTTCGGTCCCTGCCAGTTCCAGTGGCCGTCAGGTTCGTTGAGTGGCGATATATAATCGAGATGTATGCCATCGTGCTCTTCCAGTCCGATAACGACATCGGCCATGAATCTTGCGAAATCACCGTATTTGTCTTCCCTCAGATTGTAATCGCCGCCTCTGCCCGTATTGGTTGCCAGTCCGTTTTCAGTAAAGAATACGGGAGGCGAGTTAAGGAAGCCGAGCAGGCAGGGAACGCCTCTTTCCTTGGCCAGTTTGAGGAATCTCCTCTGCCCGAGCTGTTTGTTCCAGTCGTACGTGCCGTCGGCCGATAAAAAACACTCCGTTCTTGTGGCATTGTTTATCTTGCTGCCATCTCCCTGCTCCACGCTTCCTGCTCCGATATTGAAGCGCCAGATGCTTAGTCCGATACCGCCGGGTGTGCCGTCGGGAGCATTGCCGGTGCTGAACAGCCAGTCTGCCACTTTACACTGCATCGTGTCGGGCATAAGTCCGATGAAGCGCATACTCCATGCGTCCGAAGCTCCGAAACCGTCGATGGTCTGGTATGTTACAGACGGATTTATTACATACGTGTCCGTCCCGCCGACAGCGTTGGTTGCCGGAGCGGACATTACAAGTGTCAGAATTGCTGATTTGATGATCGACATATAAACAATAACCGTTATGCTTACCGAGGCCAAAGTTACAAAATTATTTTGTATGGCAGGTGGCTTTTGCAAGCTTTTTATGCTTGGTTGTGGTTATCCCAAAACCACGTCAAGTGTCATCATCAGCGTGAAGCCGACGGCAAATCCTACGGTGCTGAGGTTGGAGTGGGGCTCTTCGCTGGCTTCGGGTATAAGTTCTTCAATGACGACGTACAGCATGGCTCCGGCCGCAAACGAGAGCATGTAAGGCATTACGGGTGTTAGTATGGCTGTGAGCAAGATGACGGCCAGACCGCCCAACGGCTCCACGGCACCGCTCAGGCTGCCTATGGCAAACGAACGCCACCGGCTGTTGCCCTCGGCACGCATGGGCATTGAGATGATGGCGCCTTCCGGAATGTTCTGTATGGCTATGCCGAGTGACATGGCCATTGCCGCTGCCGTGCTTATGCCGGCACCGCCCTCCGCCGCTCCGGCCAGAACCACACCCACGGCCATGCCTTCGGGCAGGTTGTGGATGGTGACGGCGAGCGAGAGCATGACCGTGCGTGAAAGATGTGTGCGGGGGCCTTCGGGATTGCTTGTGCGTGTGTGCAGATGGGGCGTGATGTAGTCGATGAGCAGCAGAAAGGCCATGCCTGCCATAAATCCTGCCGCTGCCGGGATGACGCGGGCAAAGCCTTCGGCACCGGGTATGAAGTCGAGGCTCGGGATGAGCAATGACCATACCGATGCCGCCACCATCACTCCCGAGGCGAATCCGAGCAGGGTTTTCCGCAGTTGTTCAGGCATTTCACGCTTCATGAAGAACACCATTGCCGAACCGGCTACGGTACCTAAAAAGGGGATGAGGAGTCCGAGTAGTATTGGATTCATATCTTCTTTATTTGTTTCACTTTTGTTCCTTTTGCTATTGAACCGGCAGTGTATCTGGCGGTTTTCGGGATGGTAAGCTCACGCAGGTTTCTTGCATAAGCGAAAGCCCCGTTACCGATTGTCTTCACCGTCTGCGGAACGGCGACCGACGTCAGTGCGTTGCACGAATTGAAGGCGTTGGCCCCGATGGTTACCAGTGACCGTGGCAGTGTGACATACATCAGGTTGAAGCATCCGGAGAATGCGCGTTGCCTGATGTCGCATACCAGTGGGTGTATCGTCACGTTGTTCAGTTTTGTGCATCCGGCAAAAGCGTATGCGCTTATTTCGGGCAGGGTTATGGGCAGGATGATTGATGTGAGATTGTCGCAGTTGCAGAAAGCGGAGTCGGGCAGTGCCAGTATCACACATTCGCTCATGTCTATCGAACTGAGTGTGCCATTGCGCTCGCTGCCGCGGGGTGCCCCTCCTGCCAGTTGCCGCAACAGCTTGATGTCGTTTTTGTTGATTGTGCCGGTCAGTTTGACATGGCGCATTTTCAGCCAGTCGTCTTCGCTGATATAGTGTGCCAGACGCCCCGGTTTGTCTACATTGATGATACGCATCGCAGGAGTGATGTTTTTTGGGGCTATGCCCACCACCATCCGCTGGTTTGCCTTGAAGCCGTACAGTGAGTCGGGGTCGTAGTAGCCGTTGCGCCGCCCGTTCCATCCCCAGTTTACGTGCACCAGCGAGTCGCGGCATCCGTCGATGATGAACACGTGTGCGTTCCACTTGCTTTTCTCTCCGCGTATTATTATCGGCCGGCCGGCTTTCAGCTCGTCGGCAATGAGTTGTTTCCATGCCTTGTCGCCGGCCTTGCCGCGATAGTATGCCCTGTCGGCAATGTGCATGTAGCGGTTGTAGCCGAAATGTTTTTTCAGTCCCTGAACCACGTTGTTCAGTTTGGTCGAGCTTGCCGTCTGCCCGTAGTTGGTTTCCGCCGCCGTGCCGCAGTCGCGTATAAGCCGTGCCACGGCGTTGATGTGGTCTATGGCCGATGTGTCGCCAAGTTGTGTGTCCATCAGTTCCCACCGGTATATTGTGCGGCTTGCTGTCGGCAGCGGCTGTTTGCGGTCGTGGCATATCACCTGCGACATCACGAGCGGTCCGCATCCGGCGTAGCGGTGCTTTTCGGTGGAGTCGATGACTACCGTAGGGCACATTCTGTTGTATGGATACTCCTGTCCCCATTGTGTGGATATGATAGGTGTTACTTCTTCTTCAAAAACGAATCTGCCTTGCGCGGCCGCCATGAGGAAACAGCTCATCGCAGAAAGTATTGTGACGGTGATGTTCTTTATCATAGTATGCTTGCTTTAAGAGAACCGCCATCTCCATGTCATGACACGGTGATGGCGGTTGGGTTATGGTTGAGTGTGTATCAGAAGAGCCTGTGTATGTGAAGGTTGGCCGCCTCACTTTTTCTTCTGCATCTCAAAGACGGTTTTCCCGTTTTCGTCGCAGAGTGTCAGTTTGTCACTTGCGTTTACTTTGTACGTCTTCACTTTGCCAAGTGCTCCGAGCACGAGGTTTTCGGTTGTCATGTCGTGACACATCATCCGGGTGCTGCCAGTGGCTCCGAAGTCTATTTTTCCGCTCTTAGGGTCTGCATTGAGTGAACCGGTAAGGCGGTTGCATCCGGTATATCCGTACACCAACTTCTTGTTGGTGTCGAATCCGATGAACGGCATGTCTTGCCCGTCGGCTGCCTTCACGTCTTTATCCCCAACTTTCACAATACTCCATTCTCCGCTGAGAGAGTCGAGTGATGTGGCTTTTTGCCCGGTTGCGCACGATGCCAATGCAGCCGCGACAACACAAGCGGATATTAATGCCTTTTTCATTTTTTTCTTGAATACTTATTGATAAATGTTGTTTATGATGTTTCCTTTCTTGCTTTCCGTTGACGGCAGGAATGGATATGCCATGTTGTTCCGCCTGTCAATCGTCTATTTCAATCACCTGAAAATTTCTGTCGAACGTAATTTCCAGTCCGTTAGACAGTTTCACCTCATGCTTGTTGCCGGATCGTTCGATCTCTTTTACCGTTGTATTGGTGTAGTGGTGCTTCAGGTAGTTTTTGATGCCTTGGGGTATCAGTGACTTTGGCACGGATGATTGTTTGCACTTTATTTCTTTCCAGTTGCCCTCGCTGTCGAACTCCACTTTGTCGCCGTTGGTGAACACTACATCATAGCTTTTGGAGAACAGGTCGTAGTCCATTGTCGACATAGCCACCTTGCGTCCTGAGAAGTTCTCTTTCAGCATCTTCTGGGCCGCAGCCGGAAACTCACTTATCATAACTGCCTTTGCACTTGCTGTTGAGGGCAGACACATGGTCACTATCAAGGCCATGGCCATAAGGGCTTTCTTGAATAATCTTTTCATAATTCTTCCTTTCTTTTATGTTGTTAATTACTATTGGTGATGCAAAGATAGACATTTCGTTTGACAAAAAGAAAAGAAACAACACACTTTAACTAACGTTTGCCTCGGTTGGGATAACGGTATGGAAAGGGTGCCGGATTATACTATTTTTCACGTTCCGCTTGTCATTATAATATCTTTCGCATCTCGCCGGCTTTCATGCTTACGGTCTTTTTCCTGCCGTTGAAAGCCAGCGTTGTCTTGCCGCCTTGCCGCGAAGTCAGTGTGAGTTCCGTCACACGGCTGTTGCTCCACTTCATGCTCACCACGAAACCGCCGCGGGCGCAAATGCCGCTTACGTTGCCGTCGGCCCACTCTTCGGGCAGGGCGGGCAGCAGCGTGATGGATGACGGCGTTGACTGCATGAGCATCTCTATCACTCCGGCGCAGCCGCCGAAGTTGCCGTCTATCTGGAACGGCGAGTGGGCGTCGAGCAGATTGGGGTAGGTGCCGCCGCCGCGCAGTGCGTCCTTGCCTTTGTATCCGTCGGGACTTATGTAGCTGAGCAGTTTGCGGTAGATGTGGTATGCGTTTTTCGAATCGAGCAGCCTGGCGTAAAGATTGACACGCCATCCGGTGCTCCATCCCGTGGTGTTGTCGCCCTTTATCTCGAGTGTTCGGCTGCAGGCGCGGGCAAGTTCGGGTGTGGCGGCCGGTGACAGATGGTGCCCGGGGTAGAGGCCGAACAGGTGTGACTGGTGGCGGTGCTGCGGGTCTTCGTCATCCCAGTCGTGGTACCACTCCTGCAGGTTGCCCTTGCTTCCCACGCGGTATGGCAGCATGCGGCGCAGTGTGCGGTCAATTTCGGCGATGAAGTCCTTGTCGAGGCCGAGTGTGCGTGCCGCCTCGCGGGCGTCGAGCAGGCACTCGCGCGTCATGGCCAGGTCGGATGTGTTGCCGTACGACGTGGCACCGCTGTATCCGTCGGGGGTCTTGTATCTGTTTTCCGGTGAAGTTCCCGGCGATGTTATCAGCCGGCCGTCTTTCTCTATGAGCCAGTCGATGCAGAACTCGGCGGCACCTTTCAGAATAGGGTAGTGGCGGGCGAGAAAGTCGCGGTCGCGTGTGAACTGGTAGTGCTCCCAGATATGTGTGCTCACCCATGCGCCGCCCATGTTCCAGCAGGCCCATGACGGATCGCTCACCCTGAGCCCCACCGGACAGGTCATGGCCCATATGTCGGTGTTGTGGCCGAGGCACCATCCGCGTTTCACTCCGTAGTATTCGCGTGCTGTGGTTTCGCCGGTGGTCTTAAGATTGTTTATGAAAGTGAGCAGCGGCCGGTGCATCTCGCTCAGATTGGCCGTCTCGGCAGCCCAGTAGTTCTCTTCCAGATTGATGTTTGACGTGTAGTTGCAGCTCCATGGCGGCAGCAGTTTCTCGTTCCATAGCCCCTGCAGGTTGGCCGGTACGCCGTCTGTGCGTGAGCATGAAATGAGCAGATAGCGGCCGTACTGGAAATAGAGTGCTTCGAGGTCGGGGTTGCTTTGTCCCTCTTCGGTGTACAGACGCAGCTGTTTGTCGGTGGGCATGGCGGCAATGTCCGGAGAGGTACGGCCGAGGTCGATGCTCACGCGACCGAAGAAACGCTGGTAGTCGTACAGGTGCGTGTGCAGCAGTTCGTCGTCTGTCTTTCGTGCGGCCCGTGCCATGCGTTGCTTCACCAGTCGGCGGTAGTCGCGTCCTTCGGTGGCGGGATCGCGGTCGAACCCGTTGAAGCTGGTCACGTTGGCAATGATTATTGTCACGTCACGGCTGCCGTCTATCTTCACGTCGCCGGTGGGATAGCTCTTTATCGTGCCGTCGCCGTCGCGGGCGATGGCTCTTACAAGCGTGCGGAATCGCGTGCCTTTCTCCGGGTCGTACAGATTGTGTTCGTCAGCGGGCACACCTTTGTAATATCCCGGAAGGGCATGGTATGCGGCATATCCGTCGGCTGTTATCTCGCCGTCTTTTGCCGTCACCGAATGAGGCAGCTGCGATGTGAACCGCAGTGTGGCGTGTATGCCTTCGCCTTGCGATTGCAGCCGGATGACGATGACCGAGTCGGGAGCCGATGCAAAATACTCGCTTGTCTGCAGCTGTCCGCGTTTCAAAAATTGTGTGCGTGCCACGGCGTCGCCGATGTTCAGGCTGCGGCGGTATTCGGTAATGTCGCGTGCGGTGTTGTCGGTGTAATCTATTGTGATCTGTCCGAGCGGTTGGTAGCTTTCGCTGAAGTGTCCCTGTATCTTGCGGTTGGCCCGTTCCGCCCCGCGATAGTCTTCCTTGTCCAGCAGTGCACGTATTTCGGGCAGGGCTTTGTATGCTCCCGGAGTGGTGACCTCACGGTCGGGGCCTCCTGTCCACAGGGTTATGTCGTTGAGCGATATGCGGTCTGTCTTTGTCCCGCCGTAGATGGTGGCTCCCATGGTACCGTTGCCTATCACAAGCGCCTCTTCGAAGAAGTCGGCAGGGCGGTCGTAGTGCAGTGTGAGACGGTTGTCGCATTGCTTGGTGTCGGGTGTTCCGTCATTCACGTTACGGGCCGGCGTTACCGTGGCATGGCATGTAAGTACAAGTGTCATTGTCAACAGATGTCCGTAACGTCGTGCATTTGTGATGATGTCTTTCTTCAGTTCTTTCATTTGTCTTGTTTCAGATTAGTTGTCATTATTATGGTAAGTTCGTGCTGTCATCGGGCATAGTCGAGCAGCACGTCCCAAACGGCGATGATGTGGCAGATGCTGCCGGCGAGGACAAAGAAGTGGAACACGGAGTGCATGTACCGCCGCTTGTTGAGGCTGTAGAACAGTGCTCCGGTTATGTAGCACACCCCCTCGGCCACTATCCAGGCTACGGCAGCGGTGCTTACGCTGTCGATGAGCGGCTTGAAGGCCACGAGCACCGACAGGCCCATGCCCACAAAGCAGATGGTCTCTATGTTACTGTGCTCTTTCAGACGGCGGAAACTGACCGCCGTGCCGGCAATGGCGCACAGCCATACGAAGGAGAACAGGCTCCATCCCCAATATCCCTGTTGGCGCAGGGCTACGAGGGTGAGCGGCGAGTAGCTGCCGGCGATATGCCAGTAGATGGCGGCGTGGTCCCAGCGTCGCAGCCGCTCTTTCCACGGGCTGCGCCGTGGCATTGCGTGATAAGCCGTCGATGCGGCGTAAGAGGCAATCATTCCGAACAGATACAGTCCTACGCCGGCGCGTGCCCACGGGTTGTCGCCTCGTGAACATATCACGGTGAATATCACTCCCACGGCCGCACCCATCAGTATGCCCGCGGCGTGCGACCAAGTATTCCATTGCTCCTCACGCCTGGTATATCTTATTGTCATAATTATTGCAAAATGTTATGTTACCTTGCATCTTCTAACTGCTTGATTAAGAAACCTTCCAAACTCTTTTTATTCGGGAGTTGAAGCATGTAAGTTGAAACAAACAAATGATTGCTCATTCCAGCTATGGCATATTCAACCATTTTCTTCCCTTTCTTGGTACATAGCAAAATGCCGACAGGCGGATTGTCTCCATTGTGCATTTCGTTCTCTTTGTAATAGGAAACGTAAGCATTCAACTGACCGAGGTATTCATGTTTGAACTCGTCATTTTTTAATTCGCAAATGACATTACAATGCAGAATACGATGGTAGAAGACAAGATCAGCGAAATAGTATTCGTCATCTATGATAATGCGTTTTTGCCGTGCCTCAAAGCAAAAACCTTTCCCAAGTTCAAGCAGAAATTCTTCCAAATGGGTGAGTAGGGAGTCTTCCAAATCCTTTTCCGTATAGGCTTCTTTGGCATCAAGGCCGAGAAATTCGAATGTAAAAGGTTGGCGTATGTCCATTAATGCATTGTCCGGCTGTGTGCCTATGCTGTTTAAAATGTGTTGGGGATTATGGCTTATACCGCTGCGGAAAAATAGATTTGTAGACATTTGCCGACGAAGTTCCTTCACAGACCAGCAACCTTTTATACATTCAGTTTCATAGAAGAAACGTCCCAACGTGTCTTTCTCTTTAAGTATTTCACGAATATGTGAAAATGACAGGTTGCTTACGAGCTTTTCAGGAGGTGTTACAAATTGGTGCGACGGCATCGCACTTTTTTCAGAAAAGTGCGATGCTGCCGTACTTTTTACATTGCCAAACAATTCACGAATTTGCGGATATTCCAAGTAGAATAGGCGTGAAATCTTGAAAAGTGTTTCGTTTAATCCCCGACAATTTACTTTTTCTTCAAGGCGTTTAAGCAACCGCTCCCCGTATTGCGCACGGTCTTTCCCGTTTTGTTCATATTCAACAATATAGCAACCAATCAGCCAATTACGCATTGTCGCCAGTTGGTTAACGGCTTTGGTTGCTGCATTTCGCGCGTACCGATGAGTATGCAACACATAAGCAGACAAATCATCAAAGGAAGGATATCCTCCTGCTTCCCATTTATTTTTTATCTGTACTAATGTGGAAGCAATATTCGTACTTGTTTCTGTTACCATAAATTACTATAGCTTGAACGGACAGTGATAGGTCTCCTTATATGTTGCATATCATAATTCTCAACTTTCAGCTTTTTCCTTCGATGGTGAAGTCAAGCTGCTTCTTCTCTATATTGGCTTTGGCCACGCGGATGCGCACGGCATCGCCGAGCTGGTATTTGTGGTGGTGGCGCCGGCCCACGAGACAGTAGTTCTTTTCGTCGAAGTCGTAGTAGTCGTCGTCAAGGTCGCGCATCGGCACCATTCCCTCGCAGTGGTTCTCGTCTATCTCGCAGTAGATGCCGTAGCTCTGTATGCCGCTGATGTGCGCGTCGTACACTTCGCCCAGCTTGTCGGCCATGAACTCCACCATCTTGTATTTAATGGAGTCGCGCTCGGCATTCTGTGCCACCAGTTCCATATCGCTGCTGTGTTCGCACAACTCCTCATAGTGCTGCTTGTTGGCGGAGCGTCCGCCCTGCTGGTATCTTGTGAGCAGACGGTGCACCATGGTGTCGGGATAGCGGCGTATGGGTGAGGTGAAGTGCGTGTAGTAGTCGAAAGCCAGACCGTAGTGCCCGATGTTGTGCACACTGTACTTGGCCTTCATCATCGCCCTCAGTGCCACCGTCTCTATCAGCTTCTGCTCTTTCTTGCCGGCACACTCGTTCATAAGCGTGTTCAGACTCTTTGATATGGCACCCTTGGTACCTGTCGATTTCATCTTGTAGCCGAACTTCATGACAAACGTGCGCAGCGTCTCAAGTTTCGTCGGGTCGGGCATATCGTGTATGCGGTAGGGCAGGGTCTTGGCCTTTGTGCCTTTCTTTACATTGCCGATGCTTTCGGCCACAGTGCGGTTGGCCAGCAGCATGAACTCCTCAATCAGTTTGTTGGCGTCTTTCGACTTCTTGAAGTAACAGCGTGTGGGCTTGCCCTTCTCGTCGATGTCGAAGCGCAGCTCCTCGCGGTCAAACTTGACGGCGCCGTTCCTGAACCGTGCCTCGCGTAGTTTTTTTGCCAGACGGTCAAGCATTATCAGTTCGGCGGCATATTCTCCACTGTAGCCGTCGGGACCGGCGGGTGGGGCCGGTTCTCCCGTTCCGTCTTTCACACCGTTCTGCTCCAGTATTTCCTGCACCTCCTCGTAGGCAAAGCGGCGGTTGCTCCTTATCACCGTGTGTACCAACCGCCAGCGCTTGATTTCGGCCTCTTCGTTCATTTCGAATATCACACTGTAGGCCAGCTTGTCCTCGTCGGGGCGCAGCGAGCAGATGAAGTTGCAGAGTCGCTCGGGCAACATAGGTATGGTGCGGTCGACAAGGTATACGCTTGTGGCACGTTTCACGGCCTCCTTGTCTATTACCGACCCTTCGGTGACGTAGTGCGAAACGTCGGCGATGTGCACTCCCACCTCCCACAGGCTGCCGTCTTCCGTGCGTCTTATAGACAGTGCGTCATCGAAGTCTTTGGCGTCGTGCGGGTCGATGGTGCATGTGAACACGTTGCGGAAGTCATCACGACCGGCAATGTCTTCTTCGGTTATCTCGGCGGAAATCTTGTTTGCTGCATCTTCCACAGCTTTTGGATATTTGTACGGCAGACCGTATTGCGCCAGTATTGCGTGCATCTCAACATCGTTTTCTCCCTGCATGCCGAGCACGTCGACCACTTCGCCTATCATGTTGCGGTGGTTGGCGTCGGGCCACTGTATCACTTTCACCACAGCTTTCTCGTCGTTCTTTCCGCCTTTCAGCTTTTTCTTCGGTATGATGATGTCGTGAGCCAGCATGTTTTCGGGGGGTATCAGCAGTGCGAAGTCCTTTTCCACACGCAGGCGTCCCACAAATGTGTCGCGGGCACGCTCCAGAATGGCTGTCACCATGGCCTCCTTGATGTGGCGTTGGCGGCGTGCCATGAAAGTCACCTGCACGCGGTCGCCGTCGAGTGCCGACATTGAGTTACGTTCGGCAACGAATATCGGCTGGCTTCCGTCATCCGGCACAAAGCTGTTCTTTCCGTTTGGCTTGCGGCGGAAGTGTCCTTCCTGCACCTGTGTTTTGGTGTTCAGCCGGTAGGAGTTGTCGCTCACTTTTGTCAGGTAGTCGTCCCATGCCATTTCCTCCATCGTGTCAATGGCCAGCATCTTCAGCGGATGGGTGTCGAGCTTGAGAGCCTTGAATATATACTTGAAATTGTATGTCTCGTTCGGATTTTCACCGAATAATGTCTGCAGGGCTTCGGCCATCTGCTTCTTCGACATTCTTTTTCCACCTTTTTTCTTTCCCATAGTGGTAGCGTTTTTTAGTGATGGATGAAAACACATCCTATGTCTGCAAAGTAACAAAAATAATTCCTATTTCACGATATTTGGAGTAATAATTAAATTTAAATATGAAAACTTTTTAGTAAGCAAAGACATATTCTTTATCCTTGTTGTATAATCTCGTGTTTTTATTGTATCTTTGCGGTCAAAAATCAGAACTTTCTATGAACATTCTTATAACAGGCGCAAGCGGCTTCATTGGCAGTTTTATCGTCGAAGAGGCATTGCGGAGAGGTATGGCCGTTTGGGCGGCTATGAGGAAGACGAGCAGCCGCAAGTATCTCACAGACCCGCGTATAAACTTTATTGAGCTGGATTTGAATAGTCAGACCAAACTGGTTGAACAACTCACGGGATTTGCTTTCGATGTCGTGGTGCATGCAGCCGGAGCGACGAAGTGCCTGCACAAGGAAGATTTCTTCAGAGTGAATACCGATGGCACACGCAATCTGGTGCGGGCACTGATGCAGTTGCAGATGCCGCTGAAGCGTTTTGTCTATGTCAGCAGTCTCAGTGTATACGGTCCGGTACGCGAGAATCGTCCGTACGCGGAGATAAGGGAGGGCGACACGCCACATCCCAATACTGCTTACGGACAGAGCAAACTGGAAAGCGAGCACTTTCTTGACACGCTGGAGAATTTCCCTTATGTCATATTGCGTCCTACCGGAGTGTACGGTCCGCGCGAGCGCGACTATTTCATGATGGCAAAGAGTATCAAGGGGCACACCGACTTCTCTGTGGGCTATAAGCCGCAGGACCTTACGTTTGTATACGTGCTCGATGTCGTGCAGGCCGTTTTCCTTGCCATCGAACGGGGCCGCACGGGGCGTAAGTATTTCCTGAGCGACGGAAAGGTTTACTCTTCGCGAACGTTCAGCGACCTTATCCACCGTGAGTTGGGGCGGCCGTGGCTCCTGCGCATAAAGGCTCCTATATGGGTGTTGCGCGTGGTGACATTCGTCGGGGAGTATGTCGGCAGGGTTACGGGCAAGGTGACGGCCCTCAACAACGACAAGTACAACATCATGCGGCAGCGCAACTGGCGGTGTGACATAGCGCCAGCACGGGACGAACTGGGGTACGCGCCGCAGTATGACCTTGAGCGTGGCGTGCCTCTCGCCGTCAAATGGTATCGTGAGAACGGATGGCTGTAATTCTTCCCGAAAATATAAATAATGAAGAAGACGATGAAAATACTTAGTGACCTCTTCAAGATAGAGAAGAAACCGAAGAAGGGGCTTATGGCTTTTGAGTGGGCCATGTTCATATATATGGGTGTGACGTTGCTGCTTTTGCTCTTCACATACACCAAGGTGGAAAACCCGGAGCCGATGATTTACGGCCGGTTGCGCATTGCCTTGATGACATTTGCGCTTTGGGGCGTTTACCGCATGGTGCCGTGCCGTTTCATGCGTTTCTGCCGTGTTCTGGCACAGATGGCGCTGTTGTCATGGTGGTATCCCGAGACGTATGAGTTCAACCGTATGTTCCCCAATCTCGACCACATCTTTGCCGGTTATGAGCAGTCTCTGTTCGGTTTTCAGCCCTCGCTGGTTTTTGCCGCCAAGTGCGGCAATGCCGTGTTCAGCGAGCTGATGTGTCTGGGGTATACCGCCTATTATCCGCTCATAGCCCTTGTCGCCGTATTCTATTTCTTTTGCCGTTACGAACATTTTGCCCGCACGTCGTTCATCGTCCTTGCGTCATTCTTTGTATACTATGTCATTTACATATTCCTGCCTGTGGCCGGCCCGCAATACTATTATCAGGCCGTTGGGCTCGACGGAATAGCCCATGGCGTGTTTCCGGCTCTCGGCCATTACTTCGCCTCGCATCAGGAGGCCCTTGCCACGCCGGGGTGGACGGATGGGTTCTTCTACGATTTGGTGCGTTCTGCCCATGATGCCGGCGAACGTCCCACGGCCGCTTTCCCGAGCAGCCATGTGGGAGTGACCACCATCCTGATGATTCTGGCATGGACATCGCGCAACCGCCGTCTTTTCTTCGGCATGTTGCCGTTGTATGTGCTTCTGTGTCTTTCCACGGTCTACATATACGCCCATTATGCCATAGACGTGTTTGCCGGTTGGATTTCGGCCGTCGTCATCTATGCCGCGCTTTACGTCGTATATGAGAAGTGTGTGGGTAAGGAATGAGACGACGTCGTGTCGTGTCTGATGTCATGTCACTTGCCGCCCGTGGCATGCTTCGTCGTGTTTTCTCTTACAATATCCAGCAGCTGCCGGAGGTTGGCGCCGTTGTTTGCCGCCACAACCCCGCTTGGCCGTGTGCACGTAAGCGGCTGTCCCTCGAGGTCGGTCAGCGTTCCGCCGGCCTCGGCTACAACGAGTGAGGCGGCTGCAAAGTCCCACGGGCTGAGCCTATACTCGAAGTACAGTTCGCAGCGCCCCATTGCCAGATAGCACAGTTCAGGCGCGGCGGCACCGAACCGCCGTATGTCGTTGCACTGCAAGAACGTGTCGCGGATGATGGCTGAGCACAGTTCGGTGTACTCCTTGTAGTATACCGGCAGGGCGGTGCACATCACGCTGTTGGCAAACGGGCGGTCAGACACTCTTATCCGCCGGCCGTTCAGCCACGCTCCACGACCGCGTTCGGCGCTGAACAGCTCACCCGTGCGCGGCAGGTAAACCACTCCGAGCACAATGTCGGCCCCCTGCTTCAGGGCTACGCTTACGGCGCACTGCGCAATGCCGCGGCTGTAGTTGGCCGTGCCGTCTATGGGGTCTATAATCCATGTATGTTCGTGGGATGTGTCGTGCGCGTCTTCTTCCTCGCACAGGAACCCGCTCCCGGGAAGAAGTTTGCCCAAACGGTCGCAAAGAAACTCCTGCACGGCAACGTCCGACGAGGTGACGATGTTGGCGAATCCTTCTTTCTGTAATATGTCAAAACCGTCGGTAATCATCAGTCCGGCGGCTTCCTTCACTATGTCTGCAAGCGACTTTAAAGACGGGATGTTCATGCTTTATATGATTGTTTGTTAATGAATAATTGCGGTGTATCGGTCGAATCCTTTGTATTAGGAAACGGCCGTACACCGCAATTATTGCAAATCCTGACGACTTATTTCACCGCCTCGACCGTGTATCCGGCATTGCGCAGCAGGCTGAGCACGCCCTTGTCGCCCGGCAGATGGCCTGCTCCCACGGCGAAGAGTGTGGCCTTGCCGGCCATCATTGCGGGCATTTTTGTCAGCCAGTCGGCGTTGCGGCTGTCTATCAGCGACGCCTCCTCTTCAGGCGTGGAGTCGCAGGCCGTGTTTTGCTTTTCGTCCATCACGGCCTTCACCTTTGTTATATCCTGTGAGAAATAAGCCTTTGACAGTTTCAGCGTCATGTCGTTGTAGTAGCCGGCATTGTCCACGAGGCACATCAACAACTGTTTCTGACGCTCTATGCTCATGCCCTGATAGAGTGTCTTTATCTGGAAGTCCACCGTCTCCAGGCCCGTTACGGGCTTGCCGCTCTCCATGGCCGCCTTCTGGAAATATCCGTCGAAGAGATTTGTCGGGTCGAACCCAGGAGTATGCTTCATGTACATGAGCAGCGTAAACTGCGTGTTGAGAGCCTGTGGCGTCATGCGTCCCATCTGCTGCTCCACCATGGGGTTGGACATGTCCGTGCCCATCTGCCCGTTCATAAAGGCGTTGAGGCGTGCCAGCTCCTCGGCGGAAAGAATATCCTTCAGAGTCTTCCCCTCGGGCAGCATCATGGCCTGCATCAGCTTCTGCACACCCTCCTGGTTCATCATCTGCTGCATGTCAATCTCGCCGCACACCTGTTCTGTCTGCGCCATGGCGTCGCGCAGTCCGGCTATGGAGTCGGCGAAGCTGACCGGAGCCAGATGGTATGTGCCGACGATGTACGACGGTTTTGTCAGGTTGCCTCCCGAAATCTTGTACAATAACTGTGCGTTCATCCCTGTGAACACTGCTGTGAGAAGCAGGATGATGGTTGCTGTTCTTTTCATTTTCATAATAGGTTTGAATTTTATTGTTGTTTGTCTTTCTTTCCTTTTCATATTCTTTCGTTACGCTCGTTTGCCAGTTCGTCTATCTGCCGTATCAGCTCGTCGTTGGTGCGCTGCATCCGGCGGTAGATGACGTATGCAAAGGCGAGTCCGGCCATGCCGCCTATCACAGCCCCTATGCAGCTTCCTGTTCTTAAGGCGGAGTCGCCGCCGGAGAGCAGGTCATAGCCGAACCATCCGAAAATGACTATCGCTGCCAGTATCGATACGATGAAATGAATCATCCGCAGGCGCTTCATCTCCACGAGTTTGCGGCCTGTCTCGACAAGATTTCCCGCAATCCAGTCGGCCTGGTCCGTCTTGTTGATACGGTGGTCGGCATACACATCGGCCACGCAGACAAGTATGATGACAATATAGAGCCACAATGATATGTTGAATACAAGTATGAACAGGGCGTACATTATGACTATGAACGGCAGCAGCACGAACATTTCGAACCGCACATACCGCTTTATCCACGACATGCGGTTGCTCATTGCCTTACAGATAAGGTTGTCGTTGATAATCTCCTGACGGCTCAGTTTCTGTTTCATTATCTCCAGTTGGGCGCGCATCTGCTCAAGTTCGTTGTTGGAGTTGGTGTTGTTCGTTTCCATATTTCTTTATGTTGTTTTACGTTTATTTACATGTTTCATTCATTTGCCCGACGCTTTTCTTCGCTGTTCGGGCCGGGCTATCATTTCATCTTGCGCAGCTCTTCCTTTATGCGGAGCAGCCTCACCGACACGTACTTTGCCGATATGCCCACTATCTCGCCTATTTCCTCATACGGAATGTTGTCGAGTCACAGCAGTATGATAGCCCTGTCGAACGGTCCCAGGCGGCTGATGCGGTTGTAGAGCATGCGCACCTGGCGTGTGTCCGTATCGTTGTTTTCATACAGGTTGATGTCCATGTTCAGGCGTGCGGGCTTGTGCTTCTTCTTGCGGTCGATGGAAATGCAGGTGTTCAGCGCCACACGGTAAAACCACGTGCGTATGTCGCTCTTGCCCTCAAACTTGCCGAATCCCCGCCACAGGTTGACGAGAATCTCCTGATACAGGTCGTTCACCTCGTCGGCATCTTTCGAAAACATATAGCACACGGTGTATATCGTGCCTTTGTGTTCACGCACCAGCCGCACAAATTCATCCTTGTTACAGTCCTGTACTGCGTCATCACGATTCTTGTTCATAATTCTCTTGATTGGTTTTTTTCTGTTTTTTCCCATTAGACGCATCGCCGTCTTGTTTACTACAAAAATACAGTCATTTTTTTGAAAAAAGTCGATTCTATCCTAAATAAAATCGTCAAACAATCTTTTCTTATCCCTAACCGATTGAGAAATGAAAAACATTAAAAACATGATTGACTCATATAAGACTCAAGAAAACTAAAGAACAAACAGCATATTTTATAGTCAAATATTTTTGGTTTTAGAAAAAATAATGTATATTTGCAGCAATTATCGGGTGCAGAGGCGCTTCGGTGATTATTTTGTGGGAAGACTAATATGCATTTGCTGCATTATTGTTTGCGACTGAAACCTGAGAAATTTCAATGCAAGAGACAATACTGATAATGTGCGAGCGAATGCCTGCGTATATGCGCAGGCTTTTGTTCTGTACTTCAGTATTGTCGGGCAATCTCAGGGCCTCAGTTGCAGAAGGAAATAACAGAATGGCCTGCGTTTTTTCTTTATGCCCTGAGATCTGCCTGTTGCCATTTCTTTTCTTTCCTTTCCCTTGAAAGTTTATAAAATTATTAATAAAATGCCTATTTTTAAGAAAAAATACATTAATTATTTGATTTGCATAGGAATTTTAGTTATAATATTATTGTATTTTTTGAAGGTTATGGGGAATGTATGAATAAA
>NZ_URNN01000041.1 GCF_900549175.1 uncultured Prevotella sp.
CAGCTTATGATATTCCATCCCGACGGGTAATGACGCGTGAAGAACTGGCAGAGGCTATCGAAGAAATGATAGCAACCGATGGTCCGTATCTGTTGGAAGCTTGTGTGATTGAAGAGGGAAATGTATTGCCAATGACCCCTCCGGGTGGTTCGGTGAATCAGATGCTATTGGAATGCTGAATTAGTTGAAAATTGAAAGTTGAAAATGGCTATGCAGGCTGATAGCGTAATCCCACTTTTAACTAAAAACTTTCAACTTTCAATTTTCAACTTTCAATTAAACAAATATGGCAACAGAATTTAATGGAATCGTTTACTTCCCTACAAAAGCAACCTTCTTTGAAGGAGCAGTGTCCGAATCGTTGGAGGCGAAATATGGTATCAAAGGACCTTATCTGGTAATAAAAATCCTTTGTAAGATATATAAAGAGGGGTATTACATACAATGGGATGAGGAACAATGTGAGATATTTGCCTATAAATTAGGAAGGGAATATACGAAAGAAGAAGTAGACAGTATAATCGGTATACTGATTGAAAAAGGATTTTTTGATAAGAAAAGCTATGAAAAGCATCGTATACTGACCTCGGTGGATATTCAGCGGGTATGGTTAGAGGCTACCAGCCGGAGAAAGAGGGATTTAACTAAATTACCCTATCTGTTGGAAGAGGTGAAATGTAAGGAGGAAGAGATAAAATGTAAGCAGAAAGAGAGTACGAACTCAGAAAATGCGAACATTTTTCCCGTTCAGATGGAGTTGAGTCCGGAAAATGCAGACATTTTCAGACAAAGTAAAGTAAAAGAAAGTAAAGTAGAAGAAAGGAAGAAGAAGGAGGAGGAGAATTCTGCTTTGCCTCCGCCTCCGGAATATGCGCTCAACAAAAAGACGCACAACTATGAGGGTTTGTTACTGACGTTGGAACGGATTAAGGTGACGGATGTCGGAGATGTAAAGGCCATTCTGCGAATGTCGAATTATGGGGAGATAGGTAATCCGGTGTGGAAGGTGCTGGCGCAAACTTCGTGGGCAAAGATAGGGATGCCGGGGAAGTATCTCATAAAAGTACTCAGAAGTGGCTGATAATCAATGGTTATAAGGTTGTACACTCTTATGTGGCAAGAGTGTACAACCTTGCACCATAAGAATGTACATTCTTGTCATACAAAAATGTACGATCTTGTTATACAGGAGTGTACGATCTTACTTACACTACTTCCCACTCCGCAATATTGCGGGTTTCGGAACTGAAGTTTACAGCCAGTTTAATCAGTTTGCGGGGATCATGTGCAAAGGGTTCGGCATAGCCTTTTTCCTCTATCTGCCGAATGGCTTCTTCGACGGTGCCATCCAGCTTAAACTCCATGATGTAAATATAGCCGGAGGTTTTCAAAATCAGATCTACCCGTCCGCGGTTGGTATGAAATTCGGCGTCGACATAGAAGCCCATCAGGCTACTAACAATGAAGAGTACGTTTTGATAATGTTTCTCCAGGTCGGTCACCAGTTCATAGGGAATGTTGCAGAAGAAGGTTTGCAGGCGGGAGAGGAAGGAATCGTAATCACCCTGCTCTACTTCATTCACAAACTTTTGAATATTAAAAGTGGTATCTGTTTCTGACACACTGGCATAATGAGGCAGTAAGTATTTAAAAAAACCCTCTTTTACTTCCTGATTGGGAAAGCCCAAAGAATACATCTTAAAACGTTTGTCGTATCCCTTAATAGTGAGGTATCCGCTCTGGTAAATCACAGGAATCGGATTTTTGGATAGGGAATCAATGCTGTCTAAGACATCCGAAGTGGTCTCTTCCTTGTCCAGGTACCAGAGGTCGTAATGATATCTTTGCAGCAGATATACCAGGTAACTGGGAGTACCCGTAGCAAACCAGTAGCTATCGGGGCGCATCGAGAAAAAGGTATTGAGCAAGCTGAAAGGGTTGTATATCCCCACAGAGTTCTCGGTGAAATGATAACCGTCGTAATTGGTTTTCAGCAATTCGCAGGTCTCTTCATAGGATAGTTTCTCTTTTTCGGCCAATGTATGAATGTCCGGTTCAAAATACTGATGTATTTCCTGTTCGGTCATTCCGCAGATTTCCACATAGTTGGGATTCATCGAAAGATCGGTCAGATTGTTCAAATCACTGAAGACACTCACTTTGCCGAATTTGGTTACTCCGGTGAGAAAGGCCAGTTTGATATAGCCATCCATACTTTTCAGTACACCATAGAAAGGTTTCAGTTGATTGCGGTACACCCGTTGCAACTCGTCATTTTCTATGGCCTGAAGCATGGGTTTGTCGTATTCATCCACGAGAATAACAACCCGTTGCCCCGTTTTTTCATGAGCCAGCCGAATGACATGAAAGAATCTTTCTTCCGGTGCCCGGTCACCGTAAGGGCTACCATACTGTTGTTCCCAAATCTCCAGGTGTTTATTCAGTTCTTCGAGAAGCGAATTCTCATCCTCGTAGTTACGGGCGTTCAAATCCAGGTGCAACACCGGATAAACGGTCCAGTCTTTTTCCAACTGCTCAATGGCAAGTCCTTTGAAAAGGTCTTTTTTTCCCTCAAAATAAGCCTGAAGCGTGGAGATGAGTAAGCTTTTGCCAAACCGGCGCGGGCGGCTCAGAAAAAAATATTTCGCGGCGGAATGTGCAAGATTGTACACATACTCAGTCTTGTCTACATACAGATAGCCTTCCTCAATGATGTTTGAGAATGTCTGTATTCCTATCGGGCACCGTTTCAACTGCTGCATTTCCATAATTATTGCCTTTTAAATGTATTACGTTCGCAAAAATACAATAAAATCACGAGATTACGCACAGAAAGAATAAAGAAAATGATATTACTGAAGTTCCGCAAATGCCAATTCGAGGAGTAAGGGAGCTAAAGGGAGTTAACTCCCTTTAACTCCTTAACTCCCTGTCAAATGAAGATTGCGAAACTTGAATGAACATTAGTTTTGTCACAGATATGTGTGAATATTGTATAATGGCAAGCCCGTTAGGTTAAAATACTTTAACGGCCTGTTACTTTAAGTTATAAATGACGTCATATATATATAATTTTGCAACGTATATGTGGTGCAGATGTAACAATTTATAATATAAAGACATAACACAATTATGCAGAAAAAACTATTTTTGATTACCATGGCAGCCGGCTGTTTGTTTATGAGCAGTTGTGTGAGCAAGAAGGCTCTTGAGGGTTGCCAGAACGAAAACAAGGAACTGACGGGAGAAATAAAGGAACTGTCGGGTAACTATCAGGATGTGAAGGAGCAGCTGGCTGCAAGCAGGGCCCGTGTGGCAAGTCTGGAGGAACAGCTCGAAGTGCAGAAGAAAGGCGCTGCAGCACTGCAGCAGGCTCTCGACAAGAGTCTTACGGCAAGCAACCAGACTACAGTGAACATTTCGAAACTGGTGGACCAGATAAACGAGTCGAACCAGTATATACGTCATCTCGTGGAGGTGAAGAGCAAGAGCGACTCGCTAAACATGGTGCTTACCAACAACCTGACGCGCTCGCTGAGCCGTGAGGAGATGAAGGAGGTTGACGTGCAGGTGCTCAAGGGCGTGGTGTACATCTCGCTGGCCGACAACATGCTTTACAAGAGCGGAAGCTACGAGATTAACGACCGTGCAGCAGAGACGCTGAGCAAGATAGCAAAGATCATCATGGACTATAAGGACTATGATGTTCTCGTTGAAGGTAATACTGACAATGTGCCAATTTCGCGACAGAACATACGCAACAACTGGGACTTGAGCTGTCTGCGTGCTTCGAGCGTGGTGCAGTATCTGCAGACGCACTACGGCGTTGACCCCAAGCGTCTTACGGCAGGCGGCCGCGGCGAGTACAACCCTCTGCAACCTAACGACAGCGAGGTGGGGCGCACGCGCAACCGCCGCACACAAATCATCATCACTCCCAAGCTCGACCAGTTTATGGACCTTATTGACAAGGCTCCGGAGGCGGAGTAAGTTAAGAGTTAAACGGAAATTGAGAATTGAGAATTGAAAATGGAGAATTATGATTACTCTTGTTGATGATAATAATTCAGTTTTTTATTCACCAACAAAGCAAATCATAATTCTCCATTTTCAATTCTCAATTCTCAATTTTCGTTCAATTCTCAATTTTCATTCAGCCTTCATCTTCCAAGTCTTTCCGTTTTGGCTTATTATCACAATCTCGCCTTTGCGGACGTTGGTAATGCGTTGTCCGTTGAGGTTGTAAATCTCGTATGGCAGTGACAGGTCGGGAGTGGAGTTTGTTGTAGTTTCGGGGCTGAATATTCCTGTTGCAGTCTTTATTCCCTTTACTGACATTCGCTTTATTTCCCAGGTTCCGGCCTCGGCAGAACTGCTGCGGTAACGGAAAACGATGTTTATCTTCTTTCCGGCATAGCTGTCGAGGGTGATGTCGCCCGACTCCTTGAATGTCCAGTTGTTTCCGGCGGGCCATGTGAAGCCGGACAGCTTGGTGGCCTGGCCGTTGCAGAGCACCTCTACCGACATCGTTTCCGACGGGTTGCTGCAGAAGTTGACGGCATGCTCGAATGAGAGTGTGGCCTGTGAGCATCCGCTGAGGTCTATCTCGGGCGTGGTCAGTGTGGCTTCGGCCTCGTGGGCGGTACCCTGCACGTAGGCCGTGCCCTTCCATCCGTACTGGTTGTCGGTCTTCCACACTTCAAATCCGGCGTATGGTGCCTTGAGGGTTTCTGTGGTGCAGTTACCAGTGCCGGCGGTGAACGTTGCTTCATACAGAATGATTTCCGTCGGTTCCGGGTCGGGGGTGGTGCCGCCGCCGCTGTAATTTCCGTCCGTGCATACTGTTGTTTCGGGATTGAAGGCGTAGTCGATGCTGTCGCCCCAGATGTAT
The DNA here is from genome assembly GCF_900549175.1 of uncultured Prevotella sp. Classification (GTDB taxonomy): domain Bacteria; phylum Bacteroidota; class Bacteroidia; order Bacteroidales; family Bacteroidaceae; genus Prevotella. The sequence continues at coordinate 4,892 of NZ_URNN01000041.1, forward strand.
TCCATCAGGTTGGGGAAATCGACGAACGGGTTACGGTTGCCCTGTATGGCACAGACGGCGTTGTTGCGTTTCACCTCCAGATCGTCAACGGCATCGGTGCGTGCCCATTCCATGTACAGTGTGTAGGCCCATTTGCGCAGAGTGGGGTAGCTGCCCTGCTGGAGTATCTGCAATGCCTGTGTGCCGCTCCATGAGTATTGCTGGTAGGCTGTTGCCATGTACATGTAGCCGCGTGCGAAGTCGCCTTTCCACTTGTCTGCCGGTTCCCACAGTTGGTAACCCTCGTTGCCCGTTCCGATGCGTGTACAGCCGTTGTCGGTCTTCACGGATGTTACTTTGCCCATGGGATAGTTCGATTTCGACGAGTTTATTTTCTGTTCGCAGGGCATGAGGTTGTAGAGATCCTTGTATGCCTGATTGGTAGTGCCTCCCCACCAACTCTTCGGAAACGAATGTTCGATGTTCATCCCGCTGACCACCGACCCGGCATTGCCGAAGTAGCGTACATCGTTGCTGTAGCGGTCTACCACCTGTCCGTTGTCCAGACGGTCTGTCGAATAGAATCCCTCCCAGGTGTGGCCCGACCCCGAACCGTAGTCGAGGACATCGGCCTTTTTTATAATCTCGTGTACTGCCGTTTTCAGTTCCGCTCCCTTTTTGCCTTTCAGCGAAGCGTAGTAGCCGTCAGGTATCTGTGCCTGTATGGTCTGTACGGCGAGTAGTGTCGTAACGGCCGCGGCTATTGTTTTAAGTTGTCTTCTCATACTTCGTATTTATTATTTATTATATGCAAGATAGTGTTTTATCGTTGAATTATGGCATTGTTTCCGCTGCTTTTTCAGAATCTCACTGCCACGTCGAGGGTGTTGCCGGTGAAGGCCATGCTCATGTTGCCTTTGCGCGAAAGGCGCGGGAAGAGCCGGTCGGTGACGAAGTATGTGAGTTCGGTGGACAGCACTCCCACCGCAGCTCCGGCCGCCACGTCGTACCAGTGGTGACGGTCGCGGCGCACACGGTCGGCTGCCGTCAGAGTGGCAACGGTGTATCCGCCGACGCTTATCCAGGGCGACACATGCCCGAACTCATGGTGCAGCACGGTGGCTCCGGCAAAGGCGAAGGTTGCATGGCCCGAGGGAAACGAGCGGCGGTCGCTCCTGTCCGGCCGCCATTCGTTGACGGTGTGTTTCAGTGTGTAGGTGACACCGGCAGACACAACGAACGACATAGCTGTGTTGGCGGCCAGTTGCGGCCAGTCGCTCCTGCTGCCCACGCCGCAGGCTTTCAGCGTGAGCACTGTGGCATACGGGGTGTATTGGAGAATGTCGTCCAAACCGTCGCCGTGTCTCTGCTGTGCTTTTGCACCGGACACGGACGCACACATTATTATATATATGGTGAGGACGCGTTTCATAATCGTTGTGTCATATATTATGGCCATGTCATATATTATGGTGAATGTGCTCTTTAATATAAGTATTCTGAAGTTTACTTTAAGATTGCAAAATTACACAAAATCATTGAGAAAACAGGCTGTCGCGCTGTTTTGATGACTTTATATACACTTATATGTCGATATGTGGTCAAAAAATAAAGAGGAAAAGCAAAAAACGCGGATTGCACCTGTCTGTTTGTTCGTGGTTTTTGTCTAACTTTGCACAGAATAATGAAATCAGACTACTGTATTTTGAAACTTAATCAAGATGATAGGCTTTTGATATAGCCATATCACAGCGTTGAATATATAAATAACTATTAATAAAACAATTACTTTATGAAGAGAATTTTATCTTTTGCCGTGCTCTTCGCGTTTGCTCTTTGCATCAATGCGCAGCAGCGTAAGACATGGGATTTTACTAAGGGTATCAGTGATGCCACTTTGGAAAACTTGGTGGCCGATGAAGCCAACTGGACAATCACGTACAATAATGACGGAGTGTTTGACCGTGCTGCCGACAAAACAAAGATTTACGGTGAGTTGACGGCCAACGGCATCGTAATCGAAGAACTGCGTGGCATAAAGTTCGGCTCTGGCGGACTGTCAAAGAACAACAACTGGCTGCTGTGCAGCAACCGCTTCCGCATGTCGCGTAAAGGTTCTTCGTTCTCACTGCGTGTGGCTCCCGGCCAGACCATAACGATGAAGGCCCGCAGCGCCAACAGCACGGCTCCCGACAGAGGATTTGTGGGTGACGCCAACATGGAGTACATCTCCGGACCGGAAAACGGAGTGTGCCCCGGTGGAGAAATTGAGGCCGAAGGACGTGACGAGCGCGGCGACTTTACACTCGTGTGGAAAGTAAAGGACGAGATTGAAGGTCTGGAGGGCGACTCGCTCGACGTGTCAATCAAAACATCGCCTAATGGAGGCCTCGACATCTCGCTCATTCAGATTGACGAGGGTGACAATCCTCAGAAGACGAGCGTAGACATTGCTTATATTTATGATTCAAGCTATCCCGGATATACTCTTGACGAGGACATCCCCTATGGTGTGATGGCTTTGGTGGGTGAACGTTTGGCTGAAACGGAGATTAAGCCGATAGATATTGCCGGCGATATGAGCACAACGACGCGTGAGACCCTTGAGGGTTATAATGTTGTGGTTGTCAGCAACGCAATAAGCAGTACCAATCCGTTTGTGACAACACTCAAGAGTGCCGTGGCATATACCCCGATGCTGGTGTTCTCTCCGGCCCTTTATGAGACATGGGGATACGGCAAGGCGCATACCACCGGTTCAAAAACTCTTTTTGTGAACGAGGGCGCACGCAACAGTGCATTGTTCACTCCAAGCGATGAGAATATACCTTCTTACATTGACGAGAACGGTAATCTGTCGTTCTTCTCTGCCGATGGCGAAGACGCAGTGATGGGTTATGAAGTTGAAGAAGGCTCTTATTTTGCAAAAGATGATGTGCTGGCAACTGCCGATGAGGTAAATGCCATACATATCCACAACCCGAAGCGCAATGCGTATATGATGTTGCCCTATCACTTCGGTATGACCGGACCTGATGATAATTTGTCAGACATTATCCCCAATGCTGTGATAATGCTGAACAAGACCAAGACAGAAGTGACCAATGCCGCAAAACCGGTGGTAAAGGAGGTTTATCATAATCTGAGCACTACTGTCAGCCTGACGTGCACAACTGCAAACAATAAGGTTTATTATACACTCGACGGAAGTGAGCCGACAACAGCAAGCACACTTTATACCACTCCTTTCGATGTGAATGAGAAGGATGTCGTTGTGAAAGCGTTTGCCGTTGCAGACGGTTACAATCCGAGTGACGTGAGAGAGCAGCTGATAGCCATACACGAGCTGGCCAAAGCTCCTGAGATAACTTATGCCCAAGTGGACGATACTGTAGAGGTAACGCTTGCTTCGGTTGCTGAGGATGCCGTGGTTTACTATAACTTTACGGGTAGCGGCGAGATTGCGCAGTCAAGCGTTTACGAATCGCCTGTCAAGCTGACCAAGCACGCTACAATTACAGCCTTTACCGGTGCTTACGGAGACTATCTGCAGTCGGAGACGGTTTCAAAGGATATCGTGGTCAAAGGTGAGAAGGTGCGCATGGACATTGTGTCGCACATGGATGCCAACAAGACAGATTGGACACCGGCAGGAGCCAACCCGACATATTATAATGGCAAGAACGGCCACGCATACTATTCTGATGATGTGTTAGAGCAGACAACCGATCCTGACAGCGGTGAGGAAATCTTCGTCTGCAGCCCGGCAAATGTGGTTGTATATGTGAACCCCGGCAAGGGATGGGAAGTTCGTACAGAGGCACAGGCTATGTTTTGGCAGAACAACGGCTGCACACACAATGTAGGTGACGGTAACGGATATAATCCGGAGACGGCATTGGACGATGACGTTAATGCCACAAGTTCTTGTATATCGTTCGGCAGCAGCAGCACTACCAACTCGTTTGGTACAAAGAACCCCGCATATACCGGAAGCATACAGAGTACAGAGGCTTTCCAGGGACCGTTTGACATTGTTGCAAATGTAGCGAATACAGCAAAGAATGGTGGTAATATCACGGCTTACGCTTATGTAACAACTGATACATTGAGTGGAGAATGGACAGAGCTTGGTGAATTGAAGACAAGTACAACCGGACGCCTGTGGAAGAACACGGTTCTTGGCTACGAGGGTACAGACAAAGTGTTTGTGAAAGTATGCGCAAGCAACAGTGTCGGTATATTCGACATCTTCATCAAGAATGAGGGTGAACTCTCTAAGGAGTACATCGCCAATGTCAACGGCATTGAGAATGTTAATGCCGGTGCTTCCGGTGAGGTTGTGCGCACGATGATTTACAGCATCAACGGAACACAGCTCGACAAAGCCGGTAAGGGCATCAACATCGTGAAGGAGGTTTATGCCAACGGTGCGGTGAAGACCAAGAAGGTTATTGTGAAATAATCATCATGTTATAAACATTATTTAGATAAAATGAGAGTGTATTATTAATTGGAGAATTAGTAATACACTCTCTTTTGTTCTGAAAAAGAAGATACAATTATATTATTAAACAATCTGTAACTAAAAAACAATTTAAGATGAAAAAGATTCTAACTTTACTTGGAGGAGCGTTGCTGTTTATGCAGTCACTTCCTTCAAATGCGGAGAACCGCAAGTGGGACTTCACCAACTGGAGTCAGGCAACGGTGACCAATCTCAAGGCCGGTGCCGACTGGTCGGACATAGAGAAAGCCAACGGTACAGAACCTACGGAACTTTCAAAGGACAACTGTTTTTGGGAAGTTGGTGCTGCAGGAACCGCAGATGGAACAAGTCTTACGGCCAATGGAGAGGTTATTGCCGAGTTGGACGGACTTCTCTATACCAACACTACGGCCCGTTCGCTGGCTATTGCCGTGAATTACGGTGACGTCTCGTCATTGAATGGTGCCGGTTTCGGCCCTTATCACGGCGCTTCGTATCTGTGGTTTGGTGGCAGCAAGAAAAACTATTTCGTAATCCCTCATGTGAAGGCAGGCGCAAAGATCAAGATGGGTGTTGAGAGCCACAAACTTACTGATGCACGCGGCGTCAACCTGTATGTGGGTCACGGCACGGGCGGCACGCAGCTCAAGTCGCCTTCAGGCGAAACGGTGTCGGCTCCCAAGGAGTACACAGATCAGGAATGGATGGTACCCACCGAACTGGGTGACACTCCAAATGAAGACGGTACTTTCGACATCCAGATATACAACACCAATGGTTGCCATATCTATTATATAGAGGTGCTGGAGGATGCTCCTGCCGTGGAGAATGCAAAGATTGCGTATGTGTTCGATTCCACATTCGAGGGATATTCTTCTGAGGAAGACGTCATGTATACCATGATTAGTGATAACGACGACTTTAAAAATGTCCAGATAGAAAAGATAGATGTATCCGGCGACATCTCTTCCGTAAGCCGCGATGTTCTTCTTTCGTATGATGTTGTAGTGGTGAGCAGTACCGTTTCAGAGAACAATGCCATTGCCGCAACGTTGAAGTCGGTTATTGCGTATGTACCGATGCTCAATTTTAACGCCAAACTTTATAAGACTTGGGGATATGGCGAAATGGTTAATATGGGAACCAACGTTGTTGATGTTCCGGTTGACGCAAGAAATCACGATTTGTTCAAGTCGAAGAGCGCAGACAACAACTATGTGACGGAAGACGGAAAGTTGGCACTCTTTGCAAGTGAAAGCATTAACGGTGTGGTGATACCCGAAGGCTCTTATTTCTCTAACGATAATATTCTGGCCGCCACCGATAAGGCAACCGCCATACATATACACAATCAGGAACGAAATGCCTATATCTTTATTCCTTATGTATACGAAACTCCCGACTATCCCGACAACAATCTCGTATACGACTTGCCCATCAATGCCGTTACGTTGCTCAATTATAGCAAGTCGGAAATACCGCAGGCTGCCAGTCCTACGTTTAAGGAGGATTATGGCGACATGAACACCAATGTATCTGTCTGCTGCGGCACAAAGGGTGCTGTGATATATTACACAACAGATGGCAGTGTGCCTACGGAAGCAAGCAATCTTTATACCGGTCCGGTGAACATCACTGCACAGGGTACTGTCATTAAGGCTGTGGCTTATGCTGACGGCTATACCCCCAGTGAAGTTGCAGAATTCGCTGTAGGCATCTATACCACCACTGCCGCTCCCGTAATTTCCGTAGAGCAGCAGGACGGCAAGTCTGTCGTTACTCTGAGCACTACCGAAGAGGGCGCAAGCATATACTATAACATCACGGGCAGCAACAAGACAGAGGCATCTTCTGTTTATTCAGAACCTATCGAGGTTGAATCTTATGTAACAATAACAGCGTTTACCGGCGAATTGGGAGACAAGAAGCAGTCGGAGACTGTTTCACAGAGCATTTTCATACAAGGCAAGGAGGTGCGCATTGATGTTGTTTCACATTTGGATGCAAATAAGACAGACTGGGCTCCGGGAGGTGCCAATCCTACAAATTACAATGGAAAGAACGGTCATGCCTATTATTCTGACATTACAATAGGTGAGCCTACCATAGATCCGGACACTCAGGAAGAAGTCTATACTTATGAGCCTGCCAACAATGTAGTATACGTAAATCCGGGTAAAGGATGGGAAGTGCGTACTGAGGCGCAGGCTATGTTATGGCAGAACAACGGTTGCACACACAAAGTGGGTGACGGTACTGGGTATAATCCGGAAACAGCATTGGATGATGATGTAAATGCTACAGGCAGTTGTCTCTCGTTTGGCAGCAGCAGTACAACAAACGCTGCCGGTACAAAGAATCCTTCATATACAGGAAGTATACAAAGTACAGAGGCGTTCCAGGGACCGTTTGACATTGTTACAAATATAGCGAATACCGCCAAGAACGGTGGCGATGTCACAGCTAAGGCATATGTTACGGCTGACACTCTGAGTGGAGAATGGATTGAACTTGGTGATTTGAAGACAAGTACAACCGGCAGATTGTGGAAACACACTGTTCTCGGATATGAAGGTACCGACAAAGTGTTTGTGAAGATATGTGCAAGCGGCAGTGTTGGTGTGTTTGACATATTTATCAAGAACAACGGTGAGAAATCTCAAGAAGTAAACGGCATCCGCGAGATTACCTCCGATAAGGAGAACAACGGTGAGGTTGTACGTACTATGATTTACAGCATCAACGGTACACAGCTTGACCGCACCGCCAAGGGCATCAACATCGTTAAGGAAATCTATTCCGACGGTACGGTACGTACAAAGAAGGTGATGATGAAATAAAATTTGTATTAATTGACAAAAGATTGTTTCTTATAAAAAATATAAGGAACAATCTTTTTCTTACTAATTTAGCAAGCTAATGTATAAATATATTCTGTTAACTTTTGTTTTGGTTATTCCATTATATTCTTGTTCATTACAAGATGACAATGATGGTCTTCTTATTAGCCAAGATATATATAATAGTAGTAAAGTGTATAGTATTGAAGAGGATTTTGTAGAAATAGACTTTCACTTATGTAGTACATATGATTCTTCTATTTTACAATGGGATAATTTTGTAGTGTTTAAGAAAATAAATTTATATAGTTATTATGGAGATGATGCTTATAATCCACCTTTGATTGGTAGTTATAAAACAGGAATTTATTCTCAACGGCATTGCCCAAATTCTATGTGGGATTATGGTGCATCATTTAAAGTTAGGATTCCAAAGAAATATGAAATTATTGAAAATGAATCTTGGCTAATGACTGTAGATATTGATGTAAATCCATTCCTTAATGATGGTAATTATAGAATTACACTGTATGATGCTTATCAAGAAGATTTTCCTATGGAACTTGCGAGTATAATCTGTGAGTCTGCTCAATATGGTAATTCATTCACTATACCTATGTCATTGTTAACAAATGAGTATACAGGCCAAAGAGATTTTTATTTGCAGTTATACGTATCTTCATTATAAATATATTGATGTTTGTTTAAGCGGCGGACTCTTTTCACAAGGAGCCCGCCGCTGTCGTTTATGAATAATAAACCGGATAATGTTATCTTATATCATGGTAACAAACAATCTTCATTTGGGTTAAAAGTCGAGTTCATGCCCGCGGTAGAAATCGAGCAGAGCCGTTTGGTAGAGATATTCGTACCGTGCCTGTGTGAGGTCGCTTTCGGCTTTCAGATAGTTGTTCTTCGCCTCGTTGAACTCAGTTATGCCGGCCTTGCCGTTCTCGTATTTTGCGGTCATCAGCATGAAAGCGTTTTCGCTGCTGCGTACGGCCAGACTGCTGCTGTTGTATTTGGCCGCGGCAGCCGTGGCGTTGTAGTACACCTGCTGAATCTCCTTGTACAGCGCTTTCCTTGTGTTGTCCAGTTGCAGCATCTGTGTCTCGCGGCTTATTTTGGCCGAACGGATGTTGTTGCGCGTCTGAAAGCGGTTGAAGATGGGTATGCTCAGGTTGAGGCCGATGTATTGGCTGAAATTGTTCTTCATCTGATCGGAGAACGGTTCGGCGCGGAATCCGGAGGTCTTGTAGTAGTTTGTGCCCAGTCCGGCGCTTAGCGACAGCTGCGGGTAGAGTGCCGCCCGGGCGATGGCGATGTTCCGTTCCGTACCTTGCAGGCGTAGCTGCTCTGCCTGTATTTCCGGTCTGGAGCCTGCCGCCTCGGCGTATATGGCATCGGGCGAAGGCAGTATGGCATCGGGTGATGGTAGTGAAGTGTTGGTTGAGGGCAGTGAAGCGTCGGGCGATGGAAGTGTGGCACCGGGTCTGCTTACGGCGAAGTTCTCCGGAGTGGGCAACTCGAGCAACTGCGAGAGCGTGAGCAGAGCCAGCTTCATGTTGTTGTCGGCCTGTGTCGCCGTCAGCCGGCTCTGCGCCAGGGTAGCCTGCTGTTGCGACAGCTCCACCTCGCTTGCCTTTCCGTTGTCCACCATGGCCTTCAGCCTTTCCGCCTGCATCGAGTCGATGGCGATTTGCCGGTGAGCCACGTCGGCCATTTCCATGGCATAGAGTATTTCCACATAAGCCTGTGCCACCTGCATCCGTATGTCGTTCTTCGCCTTCTCGAGATCGGCGGTGGCCGCCTCGAGATTCAGCCGGTTCAGCTTTATCGTGTTGGGGATGCTCATTCCCGTGAACAGCGGTATGCCGGTGCCGATGCTGAACGACGTGCTGCTCGTATTGGTGTTGGTGTATGTGTTCTGTGCCGTCAGTCCGCGGCCGAAGGAGAAGTTCTGTCCCACCGAGGCGTTGAGGTCCGGCAGACGGCTGTTGCGTGCCGTAGACAGTTGCAGCTCCTGCCGGCGGCGTTCGTTGTCGCGTTGCTTCACTCCGATGTTGTGTTCCAAGGCATGGTCTATGCACTGCTTCAGTGTCCATGTCCTGCCCTGTGCCTGTACCGGTGTCTGTGCTGCTGTTGCGGCCAACAGGATGGCCAGCGACAGCAGAGGTTTTATATGTCTCATGTTCATGATGGTCATTATTCGTTATTGTCGTACATGAATTGGTTGTTGTGCGCGGTTGGATGTTGTGCGCTATCAGTTGTCCTCATCCCCTACAATCTGCGGGCCGCGCACCTTGTCCTTCGTTGTCAGTCCTTTCTTTATCTCTATGTTCACGCCGTCGCTGAGTCCCGTTGTCACGGCAGTGCGCTCATACGTTTTTTCTTCGCCGTCGCCCTTCGCTATATATACAAATGTGGAGTCGCCCTCAAACGATATGGCACTCTCAGGTATGGTAAGCACGCCGTTGGCCTTGTCGAGCACAATCTCGGCGTTGGCACTGTATCCCGAGCGTATCTTCTCGGCGTTGGCAATGTTCACTGCCGCCTTTATCTCAAACTGGTTGGCGCCGTTGTTCTCTATCGCCTTTGGCGAGATGTATTCCAGCAGGGCGTCGAACTTCATGTTCTGCATGGCTCCGATGGTAATCTTCATGGTCATGTTCTCCTTCAGCTGTCCCACTTCGGTCTCGTCTATGTTGCCGCGGAATATCAGGTCGTTCATGTTGGCGACGTTGGCAATGGTCGTTCCGTCGTTGAATGTGTTGCTCAGTATGACCGAGTTGCCCACCTTTACCGGTATGTCGAGTATCACACCCGATACGGTGGAGCGTATCAGGGTTGAACTGGCGTTGGCATTGCTGCGCGAGATGCCGTCGCGCACCACCTGCAGGGCATCGTCGGCGGCCGTCTTTTCCTCGCGTGCCTGTTGCAGCGCCTGATTTACCTTGTCGTATTCTTCGGCGCTGACGAGCTTCTTGTCGTAGAGGTTCTTCTCGCGGTTGTAGTCCGTCTGTGCCTGCCGCAGATTTATTTCGGCCATGCGCACACGGCTCTCGGCCGAACTGAGCGAGCCCATTTCCGGTATCACCTTTACCTTGGCTATCACCTCGCCGGCCTGCACATACTCGCCCGCCTCCTTGTTTATCTCGGTTATGATGCCGCTTATCTGGGGCTTTATGCTCACCTCGTTGCGCGGCTCTATCTTTCCGGTGATTATGGTTGTGCGGGCAATGTCGCCCTTCTTGGGCTGGAACTCTTTGTAAGTCACGGGCTTGGGCTGCGACTTTTGGTAGAGGAAAACGAACGTCCCGATGAAAATCAGGCCGATGATGATTGCGATAATCAGTTTTGAATACTTCTTCATATTGATGTTGTTTTTTTGTTGTTTTCTTTTTTTTGGGGGGGATTTTAGGTAGGTGTGGTAGGGGGAGTAGGGGCTGTAGGTGCGGTAGGGGGATGTGGAATGTGACACCAACTATATTATTTGTCCCTCATTGCGTCATTCATCCCGCATGGCATCCACCGGCTTTATGCTCATGGCACGCCATGCAGGGGCAAGGCCGGCCAGTCCTCCGAGCAGTGCGAGCAGCGCGGCGGCCATGAAGGCGGTGCCGAAGTCAACCTGGAAGCGGGCGGCGGGGATGCCGTTGGTAGTATTGGCCAGTTCGAGCATCTGCAGTATGGCCACGGCAAGCATGATGCCGCTCATGCCGGCCACAACGGTGAGCACGATACTTTCGGAGATTATTTGCGAGAGGATGGCCCGCGGCGTGGCTCCTATGGCCCGCCGTATGCCAATCTCGGTGGTGCGCTCGCGCACGGTCACCATCATTATGTTGCTCACGCCTATGGCTCCGGCCAGCAGCGTTCCTATGCCCACAAGCCAGATGAGGAAGTTGACGCCGCTGAACAGATTGTCGAGCATCATGAACATCACCTCGGTGTTGAACACCATGATGCCCTGTTCGTCGGTGGGGTCGACGGAGTGTGCCCGTGCCAGCACGCCGCGCATGCGGTCGGTGAGCGAGCTCATCGTTACGCCCTTGCGTCCGGTGACGGCAATCATGTCTACCCGGTCGCCCTTGTTGTATGCTTTCTGCAAAACGGTGATGGGCATGATGACAGAGTTCTCGGCCCGTCCGCCTATATTGAAGTTGCTCGTCGAGCAGTCAACACCTATCACACTGTAGTAGATATTGTTTATCCGTATCGACTTGCCGCAGGGGTCGCCGCCGCCCGGAAACAGGTTTTCGTAGATGCGCTGCCCGATGACGCACACCTTGCGGCTGTCGGCCATGTCCATGGCGTTGAGGTATCGTCCGTAGAGCATCTTCGGTTCGGCTATGTAGCTGTAGTCCGGTACGGTGCCCCGCACGTTGCACGACGCGCTCTTGTCGTCGAAAACAGCCTCGGAGCCATAGCCGAACACCAGCGGGCAAGCCTTGTCCAGCCCCGGCACCTGATGTTTGAGGCGCGCCACGTCGTTATAGCTCATCGACCATTGGCGGCCTTTTTGCAGTCCCTTGTAGGCCTTGGTGGTGGGCTGTGCCCATATCATGGCCGAGTTTGTGGCAAAACCGGCGAAGTTGTTTTGCAGCAGTTCTTTCAGTCCCTGCCCGCCTCCTATGAGTGCTATGAGCATGAATATGCCCCAGAACACTCCGAAGCCGGTGAGAAAGCTGCGGCTCTTGTTGCGGGTGAGGGTATCGAGTATTTCGCGATATGAATCTATGTCGGGTTTCATTGGGTTTTTTCTTTTTAGAGTGGGGTGGGGTATTGTAGGTTTTGTAGGTGGGGTAGGTTCTGTAGGTGCGGTAGGGTGCGGAGCCTATTCGGCTCTCAGTGCCTCTATCGGCCTTGTCCTTGCCGCCTTGCGCGCGGGGATGAGGCCGGCTATGGTTCCTGCCATTATCATTACGAGTGTCGCTTCCATGCAGACATCGAGCCCTACGGTGGGATTGACGAACATCGTGGCCTCGAAAAGTCCCGTGTCCACCTTCTCGTGTCCTATTGTGGCATCCATATACTCGTTGGCCGCTATTCCGCACAGCATACCTATATATCCGAAAATGGTTGTTATTATGATGCTCTCGATTATTATCAGCCGCAGTATCGACCACGGCGTGGCCCCTATGGCCTTGCGTATGCCGAACTCGCGCGTGCGCTCCTTCACCGTTATGAGCATGATGTTGCTCACGCCCACTATGCCGCTTAGCAGCGTGAACAGTCCCACTATCCACAGGGCGGTGCGTATTATGCCTATGCCGGTGTTCATCTGTATGTTGTCCATGTACCTGTTCCACAGCCATACGGTGTTGTTGTCGTCGGGTGCGGCACGGTGGTTTCTGTTCATCGTGGTGCGGTAGCTGTTCTCAAAATCCTTGTTCTGCTGTTCGGTGACAAGGCCGTGGAACGAGAACTCTATGTCGCCGGCCTCGTCGCCCTTGCCGTATACGGTCTTCAGGGTGGTGAACGGCGTGAACGCCTCGTTGTTCTGCATGCTCTTGTCCGGCTTGTATATGCCCACCACCTTGTATGCCACGCCGTCTATTCTGACGTGTCTGCCTATAAGGCGTGCGTGGCCTTTCGCCATAAGCTCCTTGGCGTGGTCTTCGCTTATCACCACCATCTTGCGCCTTTCGCGTATGTCGATGTCGTTGATGAAGCGTCCGTAGAGCAGGTCTCGCTTGTTGATGTCGAAGTGGTTGGGGTATATGCCGGTAAGGTCGGGTTTGACATACTGGTTCTCAAAACTCATCGTCACCCCGTATTGGCTGAGCACCGCCCCCACGTTGTCCACATTTTCGGCAAACACATGCTCTGTTATTGCCATGTCCTTTTCGTTGAGGCGTATGTTGCGGCCCTCCTTCAGACCGTCGTATGCCTTCGACGTGGTTCCGCCGAACACCATCATCGAGTTCGTCAGATAGCGGTCGTAGCTTTGCAGCTGCGCGTTTATCAGGCCGTTGCCGGCACCGAGCAGGAATATAAGCATGAATATTCCCCATGCCACGGAGAAGCCCGTGAGTGCCGTGCGCAGCTTGTTGCGGCGGGCGGTGGCCCATATTTCGGTAAATATGTCTTTCATTTCATCACCCCTCCAATGCCGAACGGCGAGGCATGATGGTCGAGGTTCTCCTCTATGCTGCCTATCAGTCCGTCCTTTATGTGTACTATCTTGTTGGTCTCGTTGGCCACACCGCTCTCGTGTGTCACCACCACAATCGTTATGCCCTGCTCGCCGTTGAGCTGCTTGAGCAGCTGCATCACCTCCACGCTTGTGCGCGAGTCGAGTGCACCGGTGGGCTCGTCGGCCAGTATTATCTGCGGCTTTGTTATCAGCGCTCGTGCTATAGCCACACGCTGTTTCTGTCCGCCCGACATCTCGTTGGGGTAATGTCCCGCCCAGTCGGCCAGTCCCAGACGGTCGAGATACTCCATTGCCAGACGGTGGCGTGTGCGCCTGTTCACACCCTGATAGAACAGGGGCAGCTCCACGTTCTCCACCGCCGTCTTGAACGATATGAGGTTGAACGACTGGAAGATGAAGCCAATCATGCGGTTGCGGTACTCCGCCGCCCGCCGTTCGCTGAGGTTCCATATCAGTTGTCCGCCGAGATGATACTCCCCGGAGTCATAATTGTCGAGTATGCCCAATATATTTAGCAGTGTGGACTTGCCGGAACCCGACGCGCCCATTATCGAGACAAACTCGCCGCGGCCTATGTCGAGGTCGATGCCTTTCAGCACATGCAGCGGCTGTGCACCGTGATATGTCTTGTTGACGCCGCGGAGGGTTAAAACGCTTTCCATATTCTTTTGTTTTTATAGTTTCTTTTTACGTTAGACGAACAGTGCTGCCGGAAAGTTGCAGATTGAATTACGAATTTTGAATTTTGAGTTTTGAATTTTGAATTACGAGTTGTCGGCAAAGCCGATTACGAATTGTTGAATTACGAATTGTATCGCGAATGATATCCATTTGAAAAATTCAAAATTGAATAATTCTTCATCGGCTTTGCCGACAATTCGTAATTTAAAACTCGTAACTCGTAATTCAAAATCGGCTTTGCCGACAATTCGTAATTCAAAATTCAAAATTCGTAATTCAAAAACTCCTCCTTCGTTATTCCCAGCAGCTTCATCTTGCGCAGCACCTCGGGCAGAGTCACTTCCATAAACTCGCGGCGGCGTGCCTGCATGATGGTTTCGCGGGCGCCGGCAGATACAAAGTAGCCCAGTCCGCGGCGGTTGTATATCACCCCGTCGCGCGCCAGAGTGTCGTAAGCCTTCACCGCCGTGTTGGTGTTCACCTGCAGCATCACGGCATATTCGCGCACGCTCGGTATGCGGTCGTCATCGTTGTAGGTGCCGGCCAGAATCTCGTCGCAGAGCCGGTCGGCCATCTGCAGGTATATGGCCTTGTCGTTGCTGAATGTCGTCATACGTTGATTGCTTTGTTGTTGATGACCTGCATGCGTCTGAAGAGCCTCCAGCTTATTGCGTACAACACGATGGAGAGCACGGCGAATATGCCCGCCGTAACGTATGCGGCCGTGATTTTCTGTCTGGAACTATACAGTTCGTCCCCTAATACGTCCAAGCCCACAAACGGGAAGTTGCCGGTATACGTCATCACGATGAACACGACGATGGCCGTGACGGTGGTGAGCAGCCATGCGTTGCGGCGGAACAGTGCGCCGCCGAAGATGTAGAACGAGTGTGCCAGCACACCGACTGAGATGACGTAAGTCAGTATGGCATAGGCCACATGCCCGTGTTCGGGATGTGAAGGGTCATCGGTGTAAGTGCCGCCGAGCTCGAAATTCAAATTATTTATAAACTCCGAGGCGCTCTCAACGCCCGTTGCCACCACCGAGCCGGTATATCCGTAGCCCGCCATCCACCATATCACCATACGCAGCACATCGGCCGCCACCGCCGCGCAGACGAACATCAGCGCGAATCCCACCGTGGCCCAAAGCCACCGCACGAGGTATTTCTCGGCGTTGGAGGCCGGCAGCATGCAGAAGGCGATGCGCTGTTGCTTGGTCTTCATGTTCACGAAGATGAGGCTGGCACCCACTATCATGAATATAATGAAACTCATATTGGTCTCTATCATCATCGACCTGTATTGATGGAAGATGTAGTCTGTCGACGGTGTGACGTTGAGCATGTTCAGAAGATGCAGCGTATATATAAGGGTCAGACCGAGCGACATGCCCGCCGTAATCTTTGCAGAAGACTTCCAGTTGGCTGTAATGTCCCACTTTGCCGTGAGCCAGAGGCGTTTGATATCTAAGTTTTTCATTGTCGTTGTTTTATTTGTTTGTTTCCATTGTATGTTATTGTCTGTTGCGGTTTATGTAGTTGAACAGCAGCTCAAGGTTGAGTCCCGTTTCGGGCGAGCCCTCGTTGCGCCGCGCTATCACGGCGTTGCCCTGCAGCGAAGGTTCGGCGTAGAGCACGTCGCCGCCGTCGGCTGCGGCTCCCGGCTGGCGTATCTCAAACGAATACTCGGCGCAGATGTCGGCCACGGAGGCGTTGAGCAGCACCTCGCGGCGGCTTATCATGATAATGTGGTCGAGCAGTTGCTCCACGTCGTGCACCTGGTGTGTGGAGATGATGATGGTGCGGTTGTCGGCCATGCAGTTGGCCACCACGCGGCGGAACTGGCTCTTCGACGGTATGTCGAGGCCGTTGGTGGGCTCGTCCATGAGCAGCAGGCGTGTGCCGGCGGCCAGTGCGAAGCACATGTACACCTTCTTTTTCTGTCCCATCGACAGCTCGCCGAGTTGCAGCGACAGCGGCAGCTCGAAGTCGCGCAGGCACTGGTCGAGCACCTCGCGGCTGAAGTTGGGGTAGAACGGGGCGTTCATCTTCACGTAAGTGTCGAGCGACACCGGAGGCAGGTCGAACTCCTCGGGCACGATGAACATCTCGCGCAGCACCTCGGGGCGGCGCAGCCGGGTTTCCGTGCCGTCGAAGGTTACGGTGCCGTGCTGCGGGTGCAGCAGTCCGCTGATGAGGTAGAGCAGGGTCGACTTTCCCGTACCGTTCTTTCCCAACAGTCCGTAGATGTTTCCTTCGTTCAGTGTCATGCTGAAGTTTTCGAAGATGTTTTCATGCGTTTTGCCTGCTTTCCCGTGCATGAACGGCAGGATGCTGAGGCTGCCGTACCTGAAGTTGATGTTGCTGATTTCAATCATAGCTATTGTTGTTTTTATGTTATTATTCCGCTTGTTGTGTCCCGTCCGGAGCTGTTTTGCAGGGTCTGCCGTGGCGGTTTATGGTGTACCACTGTAATAGTACACCGCAAAAGCAAGACAATAATACCGTTCCTGCAAACTTTTCTCCATGTTTTTTCGTGGGAATTGTGTTTTTAACATTCCCACCTCTTATATTTTTGACATAAAGACATAGGCCTTGTTGATTCTTTATACATGTTCTTTTCGACATAA
Source organism: uncultured Prevotella sp. (assembly GCF_900549175.1). Classification (GTDB taxonomy): domain Bacteria; phylum Bacteroidota; class Bacteroidia; order Bacteroidales; family Bacteroidaceae; genus Prevotella. The sequence goes on from NZ_URNN01000041.1 coordinate 21,673, forward strand.
AGACATATACTTTTTGACATAAAGACATATTTTTTTTGACATAAAGACATATACTTTGGACATAAAGACATGTTTCTTTTTCGACATAAAGACATATTGTTTTCGACATAAAGACATATTGTTTTCGACATAAAGACATATTTCTTTGGACATAAAGACATAATTCTTTAGACATAAAGACATAAAAGACATATTTGGGAGATGTAAATAATAAAAGGTTCATCCGACATTTGGAGTGATAACCGCATAGCAAATGAAAACGGGCTGAAAGCCCAACAAGCCCATAGCCCGGGGCAGAGCGAAGCGGCACCCCGGGTATAATACGGGCGCGGGCAATCGCCCTGCAAAGGGCAAAAGCATTAAATATCAATCGTTTATATTGCGCACACGCATGCTTTTGCCCTTTCAGGGCGCCGGTGAAGCATGGTGTATCATGACCCGGGGTGCCGCTTCGCTCTGCCCCGGGCTATGGGCTTATTGGGCTTTCAGCCCGATAATTGGTATGTTGGCATGCCGCTCCAAATGCAGGATGAAGCACATTTAGTAGGTGATTGGTACGGCAATATCGAAAAATATCCCTATCTTTGCATACGACAGGCGGCGCTCGGCAATTTGAAAGCAAGCTTTCATTGCACTCGCTTGCACTGTCGCTGCACAACTATTTACTAATTTAAAAACAAACAATTCATGGTAAACAGATTTATTTTGAATGAAGTGTCATACTTCGGACCCGGCGCACGAAAGGAACTTCCGGGCGTTGTCAGCCGTTTCGGATACAAGAAGGCACTGGTGGTAACGGACAAGAGCCTTATGAAATTCGGCGTTGCAAAAATGGTTATCGACGAACTCGATGCGGCAGGCATTGCATACGACATATTTGACGACGTAAAACCCAACCCCACTGTCACCAACGTGAAAGACGGCATAGAGGCATGCAAGAAGGCCGGAGCCGACTTCATCGTTGCCATCGGCGGCGGTTCGGCCATGGACACGGCAAAGGGGATAGGCATTGTATGCAACAATCCGGAGTTCTCAGACATCGTTTCGCTGGAGGGAGTGGCCGACACCAAGAAGAAGAGCCTGCCCATCATAGCGCTGCCCACCACGGCCGGCACGGCGGCAGAAACCACCATCAACTATGTCATCATCGATGAAGTGAACCAGAAGAAGATGGTTTGCGTAGACCCCAACGACATTCCCGCCGTTGCCATTGTCGATGCTGAGCTGATGTATTCGCTGCCCAAGGGGCTCACGGCCTCCACCGGTATGGACGCCATGACGCACGCCATAGAGGGCTACATAACCAAGGCCGCATGGGAGATGAGCGACATGTTTGAGATAAAGGCCATCGAGATGATACACAAGTATCTGCCCATAGCCGTAAACGAGCCGCAGAATCCCGAGGGACGCAACGGCATGGCTGTGGCCCAGTACATTGCCGGAATGGCCTTCTCCAACGTCGGACTGGGTGTCGACCACGGCATGGCGCACCCCATGAGTGCCCTCCACGACGTGCCCCACGGCGTGGCCTGCGCCATACTGCTGCCCACGGTGATGCGCTTCAATGCCCCCGCCGCCAAGGAGAAGTATGCCGAAATAGCCAGAGCATGCGGCGTGTATAAGGACGGCATGACGCTCGACGAGGCTGTGGAGGCCGCCTGCAACGAGATTGCCAACCTCTCGCGCATCGTCGGAATACCCGAGCACCTCAGCGAGTTGGGCATACACGAAGAGGATATTCCCGCACTGGCAGAGCAGGCCATCAACGATGTCTGCACTCCGGGCAACCCCCGCGAGGTGACTAAGGAGGATATCATAGCCATCTACAAGTCTATTCTTTAGTGACCGTAGGGACATTGCACCCCACCGTAGGGTGTGTCAAAATGCAACGGAAGCACATAGTAGGGACATATTCTTGTATTTGT
>NZ_URNN01000042.1 GCF_900549175.1 uncultured Prevotella sp.
TGTGGCGGGCAAAAACAAGTTCTGCCCCTACCATTGCATGACTGTGCCATTGAGCATTAATTTTTGTGCGTTACATTTATTTTTATTACTTTTGCAAAAATATCAATTTAAATATCAATGACTAAAACCGTATATCTCATGGCTGCGGCACTTTTCATGCTGCTCTCGTCGTGCTCAAAATCCGAGTACCGCAAAAGTCTGACCGAGGCCGACAGCATAGCTTCCGTTAATCCGCAAAGGGCCATGGTCATGCTCGACAGCATGAAACAGGAAATGGCGGGCGCACCTGAACACGAACAGATGTATTACAAACTGCTGTGCATAAAGGCACCGGACAAGGCGTATATTAAACATACGTCAGACAGCATGATACTGAAACTCGTGGAATATTATGAAACGGAAGGTGACAAAAAACTGTTGCCAGAAGCGTATTATTATGCCGGACGAACATATCTTTATCTATATGATACTCCACAAGCATTAGAGTATTATCAAAAAGCATTGGATGTGACACCCGAAAGCAATATGAAATTTAAAGGTACATTGTATTTTCAGATAGGACGTTTATTTTTAAATCAGGCTTTTTACAACAAAGCATTAGACATGTATAAAAAGGCACTTGTCTGTGACATTAAATTGAATGACAGTATTAATATCATACACACATTACGAGATTTAGCATATACATATAATAAAAACAACCAAAAGGACAGTAGCCTTTATTATTATCAAAAGGCATATGAAGTAGCCAAAAGCATGGATAATAAACAAATGAAAATGTCTGTCCTCGCACAGATGGCTGCTTTCTACATCAATATTGGTGATTATAACAAAGCCAAAGAATGTCTGCAACCAGAACTGAGTGCAAATATTAAATTAGAATTAAGTCCAGATTATACCATGGCTTTAAAAATCTGCATGAATACGTCGCAATACGACAGCGCACATTATTATGCACAAGAATTACTGAAAGTAGGAACTGTTTATGCAAAACAGACCGCAAGCAGGTGCCTTACCGAGTTGGCATTGATGGAAAAAGATTATAAAAATGTGGGCAGATACCTCAAACTATTCAATGAATATACAGACTCTGTAAAGATTATAACGGCAACAGAATCTATTAGCAGGATGAATGCTCTATACAACTACAACCTTCGCGAAAAGGAAAATCTGACGTTGAAGGCAGAGAGTGCAAACCGATTGTTTTATATTGCTATTGTTTCAAGTGGTGCTATATTGGTATTAATTATATTAATTGCATATATATATATGAACAGGCAAAAACGCAAAGAACAAACGAAACGTATAAAGAAATTAAGGAGAGACCTGTATGAACAAAGCGAGGAATTTATCAGACAAAACAAGAAAAAGATTGATGCTCTTGAACAAGAGCTAAAAATAACTTCCGAAGAAAATTATCTGTTGATAGAAAGATTAGAGGAACAGCGTAAAGACCTGATTCTTGCAAACGAAACAGCAAGACGAAAACAGAAAAGAAGCGAATCTGCAAAAACAAGGATAGTTACTTCCGACATTTACAAAACAATACAGAACCACATCAAAAAAGAAAATGTCATCAACGCCAAAGAATGGGACAAATTGGAAGAAATTGTAAACCGGGAAATCGACAACTTCAAGTACAATCTATACAGCTACCACAACATCAGCCAGCACGAATATCACATCTGTGTACTTATCAGATTAGACTTCTCACCTAAGGAGATAGGTATTCTTTTGGGTTGCACGACAAGCGGCGTGTCGAAAGCACGCAAGCGATTGCAGGAAAAATTCTTCAGCGACAAAGGAACCGCGAAAGATTTCGACAGTTTTATCAATTCATTATAAATCAAACAAATACGAACGAGTTGTCAATTATGTGTCAACTCGTTTTTTTATTGTCAATTACTTGTCAATCGCTTTTCTTCACCCTCCGGATTCTCTATTCTATCTTTGCAGCGGAAATCAAAACTAACCGGCAAAATAAAAATGAGATGAAGAAAAGAACAACAATCGCCATAATGGCAATCACGCTCTGCACGGGCATGCAGGCACAAACAAGAACAGTCACATTATATAATGATGACTTAACTACACAAGGACCACATTTCGAAGTTCCCACCATCAACTACGATGACAAGACCGTAACCATTTCTGCCGACACATTGATAAATAATGCAACGGTGGTGATAAAGGATGCCGAAGGAAATGTCATACATGAGGAGCAAACCATCGTGACACCGGCAGAGAAGAACATCAACCTGCCACAAAGCGGACAGCGGGAAAAATCTGTTGTAGAACTATACTATGACGATAAATGCCTGTACGGATATTTCGATGAAGACAAGAAATAAACTTAAACTATATTTTTTAACATTTTAAAAGTAACACAATTATGAAAACAACAACATTTTTGGGTTTGGGGTTGGCGGCATTGCTTTCCACAAGTCTGCTGACAGCTTGCAGTCAGGACGATACTGCTGCTGTAGCCAACGTGCAGCAGGAAGAGAACAAGACGGTGACGGTGAAGGAACTGACAGAGCGTCTGCGAACTTACAATGCAAGTGTTTATGGTATGACGCGCGCGTCGCAGGATCCGTGGGTCAGCCAGCCGGAGACGAGCACCGATACCAGGATGAAGGTTGTGGCAGCCGACGTTGCCGGTGCCATGTGGGGAGCTAAAAGAGGCGGAGCGGTTGGCGCACTTGTAGGCGGCGGCCTCAGTTCGCTTGCCAAAATAGTCAAGGACAGACTGTTCAAGTGGATTATGGGAACGCTGTCAACGCCCCGCGTATTTCGTGCAGCCGCCTCTCCCGCATTTTCCGACAGTATAGGCTACTATCACAACGTGCTGGAGAGCGAAATGTATAAAATGGACAACAATATCGACTGTCTTACATCCCAGCAGTTGTTTGACAGGGCCGACAGCTTGATGCTGAGAACGTCGACCGGCTATAAGGCCGCCCCGAGACTTTCCGCCGTGCAGAGGTCCGGCATCTGCGCCGATTTGGATGTGCTGCGCTCGATAGACACGTCGGAAATGACCTTTGACGACTATTGCGACAAGCTGATAGAGCTGAATCCCGAGGATGAAGACTACATCAACTTTGTGGCTGAATATCTCTATATAGTGAATTACGCCAATGTCGACATTGATGAATACACGGATGAGGTGATGTTTATGATAAACAATGCCAATGCCGATGTGGAGGACGCTTCGCTGCTCTTTGCCTGCATGCAGGTTGCGTATGCAAGCACTCTGGTGGCTAATGACAACTAAAAAATGCAGGAGCTATGAAAAAGATATATTCATTATTCTTAATGTTGCTCTGCTGCATGGCGGCGGGGGCGCAGGATATGGGTTCTGTTGATGAATTTTGTTATCGGTTTGTAAGCCGGTTGCTTGGTGATGACAACGGTGATTATGATTACTATATAGGGCTCCCCGCTATGCAACAGGTGAATAAGAGTATGTGCCTTGTATTTGTTGACGAGGAACCCGGGAGCGGTTGGGAACATCCCTGCAAATATGTTTATTTAACCAGAGTACAGGGTAATGCGGAAATAAAACATTCGATTGTCGATTCAGTCTGCCCTCCGACCAATATAACGCTGAGACCTATACATAAGCCCAACCGTTACGGAGCCAATGCAACGAAGAAACCCGCTGTAGAGAAGGATTTGTCCAACGCCCCGAATGAGGCCGCAGGAAACACCTACGCCGTGATTCTGAATGGCGGTATGTCCACTGTATCCAACAAGGAGCACTATTGGAACGACTGCTCGTTCTTCTACCAGACATTGCGCAACAGATATGACATACCAAAGAGCAACATAAAGGTAATCATGTCCGACGGCACTGACGAGGGGGATGACCTGAACCTGATCAGCGGCGGCTACGCATCTTCCCCGCTCGACCTTGACGGCGACGGACAGCCGGACATAGAATATGCCGCCACAAAGGAGAACCTGCAGCTTGTGTTCGGCGAGCTGGCACAGAAGCTTACGGACAACGACCACCTGCTGCTTTTTGTGACAGACCACGGCGGAATAGACAAGACACGAAACAACAAGACCTACATGTATCTTTGGAACAACGTCAAGCTTTATCCCGAAGAACTGGCCGCTTATCTGGAGCCTATTGATGCCGGATTCGTGAGCATCGTCATGGGACAGTGCTATTCGGGCGGTTTCATCGAGGCATTGAAGAAGACCAACCGCATCATCGCAACGGCCAGCTCGGCCACGGAAATGTCGTTCCGCAGCACCACCGTGCCTTTCAATGAATTTCTGTACCACTGGACGTCTGCCCTGAACGGCTACGATGCCTTCGGCAACGAGGTGGACGGCGGCGAAGCCCTCCCGATAGCGGATGCCCAGCTTTATGCGGCGAAACATGACTTTTATGCCAACAACGGCACAAAACGTGTCAAGGAGACACCTCAGATAAGCTATTTCACCAATTCGGTGGCGTCGGACCTGTCACTTTCGTGTATTCCGCCAACGGTGGATATCGTTTTCGACAAGTATAAGGAACCACAGACCTCGGAACTTGTGACGAAAGCATATGAAAAAAAATTGGAACCGGCGGATATAAAACATCCATACGACAGCGATCTTTATAATGCCATACGCATTCCGGGTACATATGTTTTTTGGAACAATCCTTATATCTGGCTTAGAAATAATAGAGATGGGGAAGAACATCAGAAATCGGAAAAATTGATAATAGAGGAATATGATCCTGTCTTCGCATACTTCAAGGTTCGTAACAGAGGTGTAAAGGACTATAAGGGAAGTGATCAAAAGGTGAGAGGCTTTTGGTCAAAGGCCAATGCTGCCATAAATATAGACGGCTGGATAGGGGGTGTCGATTCCATTAATCATAATTATGAATATGCAGGAGGCTCGATGGGTAGTATGACCATTCCTATGGTTCCTGCAGGAGAAAATCATATTGGCAAGCTTTCATACACGTTCGCTGAGGATAGTTATACAATAGCATCAGAACCAGATTTTAACATGTGCGTTCTAATGTATATTCGTGGTAAAAATGATTCGGGAGAAATACCGACTGATGAAGACAGAATAGTGGAGGTTTGGAAGACAAACAAGCTTGGCCAGAGTAATCTGGATATAGTATCGTTTCCCTATGATAGCATGCGTGTATGTTTATCAAATTTATCTTTGGAGAAAAGAGAATTTGACATAGTTCTTTTGGACAGCGTTGGCAATATCCCATTGTTCAGGAATGCCAGACTTTCAATGAACCTGTCACCGGACTTGTCTGAAGCGTGGAATAGAGGCGGACAAAACGGTGATTACGTGGAATTTGATAAAAATAAGGAAAATGCAGTTCTGTTGAAAAGCAATGTGAGTAAGCTGAAGGGGTTGAAGATGGAGCCATACCAAAGTGGCAGAATAGGATTGGCATGTAACTTCTTTGCCAATGAGGCCATAACCGAACGAAAACAGTATGATGTTGACGTGGCGCTGGTGAACAGCGTGACGGGAAAGTGTGTCGGCGGAGAGTCGTTCAGAATCATTCAGGAACCGCGCCCTGCCATCACCCCGCTCGTCAATGCCACTGTTCAGGACAACGGAAAGACAATGCTCGAGGCAACCAATGTTGACGAGGAAGTCGTTTACAAGTGGTATGACGCCACGGGATCGGTTGTCGGCACGGGTGCCACATTTGAGGTGCCGGCAGGGGCTGCGTCGAATTACACCGTCCGCGCTGAAGCCGTGAGCGACGGGGCTATAAGCGATTCGGCACCCGTGACGGCCGAGACATCGACAATCAAGGCGGTTGACGCACAGAGCAGCATCGATGCCGTGGATGTAAGGTTCTATGAGGCTGTGCCGGGCGGCACAAAGTTGTGCCTGACATCGTCAGACGGCCGCACTCCGGCAACATACTATAACGTTGAAAACGGTGCTTCCGGCTACGCCATCCCTGCCACGGATCTGTCATCGGGAATTTATCAGGTGACGATGATTCAAAATGGTACGGTCACCGGAGTAAAGAAATTTGTGAAATAATAAGTGGAAAACTTTGCCGTCCGGTATGTTTTGTATATCTTTGTGGTGTCAAACAAAAACCAAACGGCGAAGTTTAACCAATATAACCATTAATAAAACATGAAGTTTATGAAAAAGACAATTACATTTATTGTTCTGTTTACGATGCTGATGGCAGCGGCAGCGATTGCTCAGGAGAAGAAGATCAAGGTGATAGAATATCATGGAGGTGGCTTTGACGAAGTCCTAAAATATCAGCTTGGCAACGATCGATATGAAATAGATTCTATCGTATTGATCAGTAAAACCGGTCTCGGAAAGAACTGGGAGGCATATCTTAGAGACTGCTGCGAAAACGGACGCCTGACCGGTATAGACATGTCCCGCTACACCGGACTGTTGGGAATTGTTCCCAACGCTTTTATGTCGCAGAAAACGGAGGACGACGGCGTGACCCCGCGCCGCATAAACCTGAAATATGTAACATTGCCCAACAGTCTGAAGTGGATTGGCAAGAACGCTTTTGCATACACCAATTTGGAATGTATTGAGATTCCGACTTGTACCGATTCTGTCTGTACGGGTGCCTTTTCCGGTTGTGCGAATCTGAAGGATGTGACATTCAGGGGAACCGACCTGCGCAGGGATGCTGACGGCAAGGCCTTTGCCGGGGGTCTGCCGCAGGAAGCCGTGTTGCATGTCAGCCCGGGATTGGGTAACCATTACCGTAATTCTGACAGCTGGAAATCATTCAGTGAAGTGCGTGAAGAGGAGGCTCTTTTCAAGAGTCTCGACATTAACATCGCCGCAGGCAAATGTCTCTCTGATGTGGTGGATGTGGAGAGTATGGATGTCGACTCAGTGCACGTTACCGGCGTGCTCAGTGAAGCAGATCTGGCTTTGTTGAAAGAAAAGGTTCTATATGGCCACTTGGCCAGTCTTGACCTGAGTGGTTGTGAGATGGGGGAAGACGGCGAACTGTGGAATTGTGACATCTGTTATCTGCGCATGCCTATCCGAATGGAAATAATATTCAATTCATTTCTGTCAAAATCGGATGTCCGACATCTTGTCCTGCCTGAAAGTTATGACAAAATAGGTAGTGGTACATTCTACTTGTGTGATGCCTTTCCCGATGGCACATTCACCGTTGCCGAAGGATGCCGAAGGGTGGATTTTCAGGCATTTTACGGTTGCAGGACAATTCACAAGATGGTTCTGCCATCCACTCTTGACGCTCTTGAACCACAATCTCTGTATTTCAACATCCGTGATGATTACAGGCACAGTGTCGACCTTTATGTCAACCGCATGTATCCTCCCGAGCTGACGCAATATATGGAAGCGGGGGACAGGGTGATTGACGTCGATGATTTGTACGGCCCTTTCGGGTGTTGCTGGCCTTGCGACGACAATACGTGCGTTACCAAAACCTGGCGCCTCTACGTGCCCGTGGGCGCAAAGCAGAACTACGAGAACACGGAACACTGGAACCACTTCAAGGAAATAATCGAGACGCCGCTGCTGACTGGTACATCTACGGGCATCAATGAGGCTCAGGCCACTCTGACAAACGGTGCTGCCGATGGTATATATACCCTCGACGGCCGCACCGTCTCCAAAGCCACATCAACCGAAAGTCTGCCACGCGGACTGTACATCGTAAGGGAGAATGGACTGGCGCACAAGGTGGTTATGGGCAGGTGAGAACTGCAATCAGACGTATGAACAATCTTTTTAATGAAAAAACTTATGAAAAAGAAGATAACATTAGTGTTCCTGCTTGCAGCGTTTATGGCGGCAACGGCGACAGCCCAGGAAACAAAGTTGGTGAAAGGCATATATTATGGTATCGGCAGCGACGATAGTTTCAGAACAGCGCTGAAACGTGTTCTCGGCGATGACCTTTACAAGGTGGACTCGCTTGTCATTTCAACCGGTGCCCGTCTGCCTTACGACTGGACATCGGCACTCCTCGACTGCTGCGAAAACGGACGGCTCACGGGCATTGACATGTCGCAGTGCAGATATGAGACGGAAATACCCTCCGCCGCATTTCTCCCGACCACGGTGAACGGCGCCCCGCGCAAGTCGGAGGACAACGGTGACAGGAACCCGTACCGTACCGACCTGCGCTATGTAACCCTGCCGGCGAATCTGGAGAAGATAGGCGACCTTGCCTTCAGCAGCTGCGACCTGCAGGCCGTTGCTATACCGTATTGGGTGAAGGAGATTGGAACAGGGGCTTTCCATAACTGCGGGAGCCTGAAAGACGTGGTGCTCTATGGCGACAAGCCCCATGATGAGGCTATGGGGTGGCAGTTCTCAGGCCTGCCCGCCGGTGCCGTGCTGCACGTTGCCCCGGGCTGCGGCGACAGTTACCGTGGCAAGGAAGCCTGGGCGGCCTTCGGCGAGGTGCGCGAGGATGACACGGCGTTCAAGACGATGACCCTCGAACTCGACGGCAGCGTTGCACTGAAGGATATTTTGGGTGCGGACGGCATGCACGTGGACTCGATGAAGATAAGCGGCGTGCCTACAGCAGACGACTTCGAGACCCTGCGCCACAACGTGATTTACGGCCGGCTGTACAGTGTCGACTTCTCGGAGACGGACTTTGGCGACTACAGGGGCAGGTGCATGGAAAGCTGCAAGATGGACTGGCTCATAATGCCCAAGGCGGTGGATGAGATCCCGAGATCGTTTTTGACAAGGTCGTCAGTGCGCCATCTCGTGATGCCGGAGAGCTATGAGAGGATACGCCCCGGTGCCTTCAGACAATTCACCGGTACGCTGACTGACAGTTTGTTTGTTGTGCCGGAGGGATGCCGCAGGATTTGCACGGAGGCGTTTGAAGATTGCAAGGGCATCAAGACGATGATTCTGCCGTCGACACTCGACGAGCTGGAACCATGGGCATTGGGATTCAATGAATATAGCTTGTACAACACTCCGGAGCTTGACCTGTATGTCAACCGCATGTTCCCCCCGGCATTTGTCTCGGAAATCGATTACGTGTATGACGATTATTATATGGAGTACGGTCCGTTCGGAGAGGCTTTGGGTGACTGGTACCCCACCGCGACATGGCGCCTCTACGTGCCCGTGGGCGCAAAGCAGAACTACGAGAACGACGAGCACTGGAGCCACTTCAAGGAAATAATCGAGACCCCGATGCTGACGGGATGGTCGACGGGCATCAATGAGACTCAGGCCACTCAGACAAACGGTGCTGCCGACGGCATATACACCCTCGACGGCCGCACCGTCTCCAAAGGCACCACAACCGAAAGCCTGCCCCGCGGACTGTACATAGTGCGCGAGAACGGACAGACGCGCAAGGTGATTATGGGCAGGTGAAACCGTTAGCCGACACATGCACAAGGTGCATATATTAATCAATTAAACGCAACGGGGAATATCCTTTATACCGGGTTTTGAAGACAACGCCATTAACCGACACACATATATACACAAAACAACGGGAAGGGATGTTCCCCATATCTTGTCAAACAAATCAATGAAGGAAGAAATAAGATACCTTAAACTATTCGTATGGTGCTCACTGCTCTTCATCTGGGTACTGCTGAACAAACTCATGCATTACGACGGCATTGCCATTGCCATTGTGGGCATACCCGTGATAGCGGCAGTAATACTTCTGATAGCCAAAGTGAGGAGATACACATGCATCGCCCCCTTGCACCTGCCATTGTCTGACAACAATATCGCAGCACTGCTCTTTGTGCTCGGGCTTGGCAGCTTGGTGGATTCCGGTGATGCCAGCTACTATTTTCTCGTGATAGTGACAGTGGCAGGTGTTGCCATCGACACATACAACAGGTACTTTGACAGGGACTGTTGAAGCAAAACGAAAAAGCGCCTGTAGCCCAACATGCAGTTGGAATACAGGCGCTTGTTTCCTATCAGACACTCCGCATTGTGCGGCGGGTACGGCTGATTTACTTTCCGTGATGCTCGTCGGAAACAGTCAGTTTCTTGCGTCCTTTTGCACGACGTGAAGCCAATACGCGGCGACCATTCTTTGTTGCCATTCTCTCACGGAAGCCGTGCTTGTTCACTCTTCTTCTGTTGTGCGGCTGAAATGTTCTTTTCATTGCTTTATTATTTTTTATGTTATTATATACACTTTTGGGGTGCAAAATTACTTATTTATTTCGAAATGGCCAAAGATTCCATTATTTTTAGTTCAAAGTTTTATGTTTTTTCCTTTTTTTCAGTACCTTTGCACCCGTAAATGCAACATAAACGGTTGAAATTGAATAAAAACCAGATTCGTAGGAAACGTATAAACAAAACATTATAATTTAGATTCTTTACATTATGATCAAGTCACAAGACATCAAGAAAGGTACCTGCATCCGTATGGACGGCAAACTGTATTTCTGTATCGACTTCCTGCACGTGAAGCCGGGTAAGGGCAACACCATCATGCGCACCACACTGAAAGATGTGGTGTCAGGCCGTGTGCTCGAAAAGCGCTTCAACATTGGCGAGGCCCTGGAGGATGTGCGTGTGGAGCGCCGCCCCTACCAGTTCCTTTACATGGAAGGCAATGACTATATTTTCATGAACCAGGAGACATTCGACCAGATTCCAATAGCCAAGGACCTCATCACAGGTGTAGACTTCATGAAGGAGAGCGACGTTGTGGAGGTGGTGAGCGATGCCGACACCGAGACCATACTCTATGCCGAGATGCCGGTTAAGACCAACCTGCGCATCACACACAGCGAGCCGGGAGTGAAGGGTGACACAGCCACCAACGCCACAAAGCCCGCAACACTGGAGACCGGCGTTGAGGTGCGTGTGCCGCTGTTCATCAACGAGGGCGACCTCATTCAGGTGGACACACGCGACGGCAGCTATCTGCAGCGTATCAAGGAATAACTCTAACCCGGTTTAGAACGAAGAAATTAGAGTGAAGAGATATGATTACTCTTATTGTATGCAAGAGGCAATCGTATCTCTTCTTTGTTTTCTGACACTCCCTGGTGTTTTTGATATAAGCGGGCAAGGGCATTACATAACAATGTAACGCGGCATTCCCCGTACTCCTAACCTTTAACTTTTGTTCCCGAATACCCCTTTGGGGGGATGCAAGGGGGCTCTTAACTCTTAATTTATTTATTATGAAGTACTCAATAATCGTTCCCGTATTCAACCGTCCCGACGAGGTGGACGAACTGCTCGACAGCCTGACGCGCCAGACCTGCCGCGACTTTGAAGTGATTATCGTTGAAGACGGGTCGGAACGAGACTGCCGGAGCGTGGCGGAGGCGTATGCCACGCGGCTCGACATACACTATCATGTGAAGCCCAACTCCGGACCCGGACAGAGCCGCAACTATGGGGCGGAGCGGGCGCACGGAGAATATCTGATTGTGCTCGATTCTGACGTCGTTCTGCCCGAGGGCTATCTGCAGGCCGTGGATGACGAACTGGCACGCGAACCGGCCGACGCCTTCGGCGGGCCCGACTGCGCCCACCCGTCGTTCACCGACACGCAGAAGGCCATATCTTACTCGATGACGAGCTTCTTCACCACCGGCGGCATACGCGGCGGGCGCAAGAAACTGGACAAGTTTTATCCCCGTTCGTTCAACATGGGTATACGCCGCGACGTATACATGCGGCTGGGCGGATTCTCGCGCATGCGCTTCGGCGAGGACATCGACTTCAGCATACGCATATTCAAGGCCGGATGCCGCTGCCGCCTGTTCCCCGGGGCGTGGGTGTGGCACAAGCGCCGCACCGACCTGCGCAAGTTTTTCCGCCAGGTGTACAACAGCGGCATCGCCCGCATCAACCTGTACAAGAAATATCCGGAGTCGCTCAAGATGGTGCATCTGCTGCCTATGGTCTTCACCGTGGGTGTGATAGCCCTCATACTGACTTCGGCCGTGGGCCGCGTGCTCATGCACTACGACGACATCGACCGCTGGTACTGGCTCTGCGCCGCTCCGTGGCTGCCCATACTGGCCTACTGCGCCATCATCTTCGCCGACTCTGCACGCCAGAACCGCAGCCTGCGCATAGGTGCCATATCCGTGGCCGCCGCCTTCACCCAGCTGATGGGCTACGGCTTCGGCTTCATCGAAGCATGGTGGAAGAGATGTGTTATGGGCCGCGACGAGTTCAGTGCGTTTGAGAAGAACTTCTATAAATAGTTTAGAGGTCTGAGTGCTGAGTGAAGAGGTATGATTACCCTTATTATCAAGTAACAAAACGAAATCATGCTGGAAAGAAAAGAATCTGTACTGATGAAGAAGTCAGAGAATTTTGCCGTCAGAATTATCAGGATGTATAAATACCTCCGGGATGTGAAACAAGAGAGCATCTTGTCAAAGCAAATACTGCGCAGCGGTACCAGTATAGGGGCAAACATAGCTGAAAGCAGGCGGGCACAAAGCGAACTTGACTTTGTAAGCAAACTGAACATAGCATTGAAAGAAGCCGAAGAAACCGGATTTTGGCTGAAAAGTCTGTATGATGGGGAATATATCAATGAAATGGGCTTTGATTCAATGAATAAAGATAATGAGGAACTCATAAAGATGCTCGTCAAATCAATAAAGACAATGAAAGCAAAAATCGGCAAATGAAAGGAACGGCATGGAAAAAGAAAGCGTAAGTGAACCGGTGACTGTTGTTTCAACGTCATCACAGAAATCGATAACAAAAGGTAATCATACCTCTGACCTCAACACTCATCACTCTTCACTGAAGATAAGTGCTTGGGCCGAAGAAGACCGCCCGCGCGAAAAACTTGAGCGTCTTGGCGCGCAGGCGCTGTCAAACGCCGAGCTGCTGGCCATACTCATAGGGTCGGGCTCGCCGCGCGAGAGTGCCGTCGACCTGATGAAGCGCGTGCTCAACGACTGCAACAACAATCTCAACACACTGGGCAAGAAGGGCATACACGAGCTGACGGCATACAACGGGGTGGGACCGGCCAAGGCCATAACGATACTGGCGGCGTGCGAACTCGGCAAGCGCCGGCAGCTGGAAGAGGCCGAAGAACGTGAAGACCTCGGCTCGGCCACGGCCATATACAACCACATGCACCCGATTATGCAGGACCTTGACGTGGAGGAGGCGTGGGTGCTGCTGATGAACCGAAACTTCAAGCTGATAAAGCGGCAGCGCATCAGCCACGGCGGACTGAGCGAGACGGCCGTCGACATACGGATAATAATAAAGGACGCACTGCTCAACAACGCCACCATCATTGCCCTGTGCCACAACCATCCGAGCAACAACGCACGGCCGAGCGCCGACGACGACCGGCTGACACAGCGGCTGAAGGCGGCCTGCGACCTGATGCGCATACACATGGCCGACCATGTCATCGTAACCGACGGCCGCTACTACAGTTACCGGGAGGAGGGACGGATGTGATGATATTCTTTCGACATAAAGACATATTTCTCTATGTCAAAAGGAAATATGTCTTTATGTCGAAAAAAGAATGTGAGAAGAACCGTCATAAAACAATTATCATAAAATGATATTCTGCTCATGCCAAAACACTCTATTTGCAGACTGTTTAAAGACATTTGTCCTTTTTACGCGGATATTCCAAAGATTTGTTGTAAATTTGCAGAAGATAGGCTGCACCTCAGCAGTTTCAAGCAGGCCTTATTGCACCCGGCTTGCACCAACTGTCGTATTATAATGAAAAAAAGAAAAGACAAATGACACAGCAAGAAAAGACAAAGATAGAAGAGAATATCGTGGACGTGCTGAAAACCGTCTACGACCCGGAAATACCCGTCAACATCTACGACCTCGGCCTGATATACAAGATCGACGTGAAGGATGACGGTGAGGTGGATGTAGACATGACATTCACCGCCCCGTCGTGTCCGGCCGCCGACTTCATACTTGAGGATGTGCGGCAGAAGGTTGACGGTGTGGGCGGAGTGAAGAGCGCCAACGTCAATCTCGTCTTCGAACCCATCTGGGACCAAAGCATGATGACCGAAGAGGCACGGGTGGAGCTGGGATTCGACTGATAACGCCTCACTCAAAATGAATTTCACATGCCCGCAACCTACAAGAGGCGCGGGCATCCTGTAACCATTAGTAACCCATAATCTGTAACTATATGAAACCTATATATTTTCTTTCCGACGCCCATCTCGGTTCGCTCGCCATCGACCATCCGAGGATGCAGGAGCGCCGTCTTGTGCGTTTCCTCGACAGTATCAAGCACAAGGCTGCCGCCGTCTATCTGCTCGGCGACATGTTCGACTTCTGGTACGAATACCGCTATGTGGTGCCCCGCGGCTATACCCGCTTTCTCGGAAAGCTGTCGGAGCTGACCGACCTCGGTGTCGAAGTGCACTTCTTCACCGGCAACCACGACATCTGGGCCTACGACTATCTGGAAAAGGAATGTGGCGTGGTGCTGCACAAGCAACCGCTGACAACAGAGATTTACGGCCATACGTTCTTCCTTGCCCACGGCGATGGCATGGGTGACCCCGACCGCAAGTTCAAGTTCTTGCGGGCCGTATTCCACAACCGTGTCTGCCAGAGACTGTTCTCGTCGCTGCATCCGCGTTGGGGTATGTGGTTCGGACAGACATGGGCCAAGCACAGCCGCCTGAAGCATAACGAAACGGAGGAACCGGCCTATATGGGCGAACACCGCGAACACCTCGTCCTCTTCACCAAAGAATACATATCACGGCACCCCGATATCGACTTCTTCATCTACGGTCACCGCCACATCGAGCTTGACCTGCAGTTGACCAAGCGTTCGCGCATGCTCATACTCGGCGACTGGATAACGCAGTTCACCTATGCCATGTTCGACGGAGAGTTCATGCACTTCGGAGAGTATGTGGAGGGAGAAAGCCAAATGTAAGGCCCACTATCATTCAGAATTGAAAATTGAGAATTTCTCATAATTGAGAATTGAAAATGGAGAATGGATAATTATGATTACCTTTGTTGATAGTTTCCTGAACATTCAGTTAACAAGGCAAATCATAATTATCCATTCTCCATTTTCAGTTCTCAATTATATTTTAAGAATCACTTTCCGCAAAGTTCCATGGTGTCGGAGGCAATCATAAGTTCCTCGTCGGTAGGAATGACAACCACCGTAACACGGGAGTCGGGAGTGGAAATAATGGCCTCAGTGCCGCGTATGGTCTTGTTCTTTTCCACATCGAGCTTTACGCCCATCCACTCCATGCCGCGGCAAACCTCCTCGCGCATGCCGGCCTGATTTTCACCCACACCGGCGGTGAACACGATGATGTCGGCACCACCCATGGCGGCGGCATAGGCACCCACATACTTCTTTATGCGGTAGTTGTACATGTCGAGAGCCAGCACGGCCTTCTCGTCACCGTTGTTGGCGGCGGCCTCAATCTCGCGCATGTCGCTCGATATGCCCGTAATGCCGAGCACGCCGCTCTTTTTGTTGAGCAAGTTGGATATGCCGTCGGCATCGAGACCGAGCTTCTTCTGTATGAACGAAACGGCACCACCGTCGATGTCGCCCGAACGGGTGCCCATCATCACTCCCTCAAGCGGGGTGAGGCCCATTGACGTGTCCACGCACTTGCCTCCGTCAACGGCAGCCACCGAACCGCCGTTGCCGATGTGGCAGGTGATGACTTTCTTGTCTTCAGGCTTCACGCCGAGGAAGTCGCACACGCGCTTCGACACATAGCGGTGGCTCGTACCGTGGAATCCGTAGCGGCGGATGGCATACTTGTCGTATAGCTCGTAAGGTATGGCGTACATGTAAGCCTTCTTTGGCATGGTCTGATGGAAGGCGGTGTCGAACACGCCCACCTGCGGCAGACCGGGCATAAGCTCCGAAACGGCCTTCACACCCTTCAGGTTGGCCGGATTGTGCAGGGGGGCCAGGTCGCTGCACTCCTCAAACACCTTGAGCACCTCATCGTCGAGAACCACGCTCTTGTTGAACTTCTCGCCGCCGTGCACCATGCGGTGTCCCACGGCATCAATCTCCTTCAAGTCTTTGATAACGCCTATTTCCGGGTCGGTGAGCAGGCTGAAGATGAACTTCACTCCCTCGGTGTGCTCCGGAATGTCGTGCATAATCTGTTTCTTCTCACCGTTGGCCAGCTTTACCTTTACGAAAGCGCCGTCAAGACCCACACGCTCTGCGCCGCCGGATGTCATCACCGAACGGTCGTCCATGTTGTACAATGCATACTTGATGGACGATGAACCGCAGTTTAATACCAGTATTTTCATATTTTTAATTTTGAGTTACGAATTTTGAATTACGAGTTGTTATGAACCGTTGTTATGCAATGTGGAATTATTCAATTCGTAATTGATTAATTCTGCATCGGCCTGCGGCCGACAGCTCGTAATTCAAAATTCAAAATTTGTAATTTATTTCTTTGCATCCATGGCCTGGCAGGCGGTTATGGCCACCAGATAGTAGATGTCTTCAACGGAGCATCCGCGGCTCAGGTCGTTGACCGGACGTGCGATACCCTGCAGGATGGGGCCAATGGCCACGGCATCGCCGAGGCGCTGCACCAGCTTGTAGCCTATGTTGCCCACCTCGAGGTTGGGGAACACCAGCACGTTGGCGTGTCCGGCGATGGCGCTGCCCGGAGCCTTCTTTTCGCCTACGGCCGGCACGAGGGCGGCATCGGCCTGCAGCTCGCCGTCAATCTTCAGCTCGGGAGCCAGCTCCTTGGCCAGACGTGTGGCCTCTACCACCTTGTCCACTACCTCGTGGCTTGCACTGCCCTTGGTTGAGAAGCTCAGCATAGCCACGCGCGGATCTGCAAATCCGGCCACGCTCTTGGCCGTCTGCGCCGTGCATACGGCTATCTGCGCCAGCTGACCGGCGTCGGGCATGGGCGTAACGGCCACGTCGCCCACCACGAGAATACCGTTCTCGCCGTACTGCGGCTGCTTGGTGATGAGCAGCATGGCACCGCTCACGCAGCTGATGCCCGGGGCGCACTTGATGATTTGCAGTGCCGGACGCAGCGTGTCGCCCGTAGTGCTGAGCGCGCCGCTTATCTGTCCGTCGGCACCCTCGGTCTTTATTATCATGCAGCCCAGATAGAGCGGGTTCTTCACCAGTTCGCGGGCCTGCTCTATCGTCATGCCCTTCTTCTTGCGGAGCTCGGCGAGCAGTGTGGCATACTCCTCGCTCTTAGGGTTGTTCTCCGGGTCGATGAGCGTGGCCTTGTCAATGTTCTTCAGGCCCCACTCGGCTGCCAGACGGTGTATCTCGTCGGGGTTGCCGATAAGAATAAGGTCGGCAATATCTTCAGCCAACACCCTGTCGGCTGCTCTCAGTGTGCGCTCCTCAGTGGCTTCGGGGAGCACGATGCGCTGCTTGTTGCTTTTTGCGCGTTCAATGATTTGTTGTACTAAATCCATAGTTGTTTTTAATTATTTATATATCAGAATATGTGTTTTCGCAGATTTTGGCCCTGCCAAAGGCATGCTTCAGACAATACAGTCTGCCGCATGAGGAATATTTTCACTTAACTGACTACAAAAGTAAGAAAAATAATCCGAAAAGCACAGCCGTATATGATAAAAAATAATCACACGTCCATCTCCTTTGTCAGTATGCTCTCCAGTTTCTCCGCCGACAGTCGCAGCTGAAAGGCCCCCCTGATGGCTACGGAGATACCTCCCGTCTCTTCCGACACGACGATGGCAATGGCATCGCTTTCCTGCGATATGCCCATGGCGGCACGGTGGCGCAGTCCCAGTTCCTTTGGAATGTCGTAACTGTGCGACACGGGCAGGATGCAGCCCGCTGCCTTTATCCGCTTCTTCGATATTATCATCGCACCGTCGTGCAGCGGTGAGTTTTTGAAAAAGATGTTCTCTATAAGCCTCTGGTTGATGCTGGCGTCAATGATGTCGCCCGTATCGGTTATGTCGTCAAGCGGCGTCGACCGCTCCACCACAATCAGTGCCCCTACCTTGCCCTTGCTCAGATTAAGACACGCCATCACGATGGGCATTATCGACTCCTTGTCCACACGGGTCGTATTGTCCTTGTCAGAGGCGAAGAGTTTCATAACCATACGTATGCGCTGGTGGGCGCCGAGGGTGTAGAGAAACTTGCGTATGTCCTCCTGAAAGAGTATTATCAGGCCTATCACTCCCACGCTTACCAGCTTGTCCATTATCGACCCGAGCAGGCGCATCTCTATTATCTGCGACACGAAGAGCCATGAGATGATGAACATCATGATGCCGATGAACACGTTGAGCGAACGTGATTCCTTCATCAGCCGATAGATGTAGTAGAGCATCAGCGCCACAAGGAAGATGTCTATCACATCCTTTATTCCGAATTCGAAAAACATTTATTTCTGAGGTGTGTTGTTAAACCATTTATTTTTCTGACACGTGTATTGTTATCTGTCGTGCTCCGGACATGATTCCGGGGCGGCAGCCACGGCTCCTGTCACCTTTACAGCCTCCACGGCCTGGCGCACATCGTGCACGCGCAGTATCGAGGCACCGCGCTCCAGGGCCATTGTGTTGAGCACGGTGGTGCCGCCGAGGGCATCGTCGGGTCCGCCGCCGAGCAGGCGCCACACCATCGACTTGCGCGACACGCCCACCAGCACCGGCAGCGAGAGGCTCTGCAGGCGGTCGAGGCCGGCCATTATGGCATAGTTTTGGCCGAGGGTCTTGCCGAAACCGAAACCGGGGTCGAGGATGATGTCCTTCACCCCGAGGTCGCGCAGCAGCTGCACCTCGCGGGCAAACGCCTTGAGCATGGCGGGCAGAGTGGGTTTCAGCGACATGAGTATGTAGGGCACCCCCAGGCGCGCCACCATGCGGAACATCTCCGGCACGGGCGCATCCTTGCCGCCCGTGATGTCGTAAGCCGAAGCGTCGGTACCGCCGAAGGCACCGCCGATGTTGCCTTCCGACACGTCGTTGATTATCCCCACGCCGTACTCTTCTACGGCCATGCGGGCCACATCGGGCCTGAACGTGTCCACGCTCAGCACGGCGTCGGGCAGTTCGCGTCTCACCACGCCCAGTCCGCGCCGCAGGCGCTCCATCTCCTCCGCCTCGCTCACCTCGGGTGCTCCGGGACGTGTGGAGAAGGCTCCCACGTCTATCATCGTTCCGCCTTCCTCCACTATGCGGCATGCCCGTTCGGCAATCTCCCGTTCGGTCTGCTTGCGGCTGCCCGCATAGAACGAGTCGGGGGTTACGTTGAGTATGCCCATCACCTGTGGCCGGCTGAGGTCTGTCAGCCGCCCGTGCACGTTTATTGTATACCCTCTTGGTTGTGTAATCGTCATATCTTTCTGTATCAGAATGTTTATTTCTATGTATCAGAATGTTTTGGCAAATTTACATATAATTATCGTAAATCAACGGTGTTTAAACTTTTTTTGTTGGGCGGGAGGCAAAATTAACCGGGCCGGCTGTCGCTTAACGTATGTTAAAGCATGGGTGTTTGCAGCCCGTTATCGGGATTTTTTTCTTACTTTTGTGTGTCCGTATGGTCATAACGCCATGCTGTATATATGTAAACAACAAATAAACAGATATAAAAATGGAAAAACTTATTGTAAACTCATACGATGAATTTGCATCGCACCTCGGCGAGGTGCTCGGCACATCCGACTGGGTGGAAGTGACTCAGGAACGTATCAACCTCTTTGCCGACGCCACGCTCGACCATCAGTGGATACACGTTGACACGGAGCGTGCCAAGGTGGAGAGCCCCTACAAGAGCACCATAGCCCATGGCTATCTCACGCTCTCGCTGCTGCCGCACATGTGGAACCAGATTATCGAGGTGAACAACCTGAAGATGATGGTGAACTATGGCATGGACAAGATGAAGTTCGGACAGGCCGTCGTTACCGGCTCGAGCGTGCGTCTGGTAACCACGCTCCAGTCGATAGCCAACCTGCGCGGTGTGTGCAAGGCCGAGATAAAGTTCAAGATAGAAATAAAGGACGCACGCAAGCCGGCGCTCGAAGGCGTGGCCACGTTCCTTTATTATTTTGAATAGGCTGGTTTAAACGCAAAGATGCGAAGATTTTTATTGGAACACAGAGGCACGGAGACACAGAGGCTGTTTTAAACGCAAAGACGCTGAGGCGCAAAGGTTTTAATTATTCTCTGTGTCTCCGTGTCTCTGTGTTCCCCAAAAAAATCTTTGCGTCTTCGCGTCTTTGCGTTTAAATTAAAACATTTGCGGCCTTTGCCTTTAAATAGCGCCGTTCTTTGCTATCTTTTCGAGTGCCTTGCCCACTTTCTCCGGCATCACCGTGCCGAGCATCACGCGGCCGTCGGGACCGATGATATACATCGTTGGAATCCAGTTTATGCGGTAGTCCTTAGACACCTGTGTCTCTTTCCACGGCTTCTGCTCGCGGTGCTGCATCCACGTCATCGAGCTGTCGGCCACGCACTTGCGCCACGCCTCCTCGCTCTTGTCGAACGATACGCCTATGAATACAATGCTGTCGGAGGCGAAACTGCGGTTCATCCGGCGCAGCGTCCCTATGTCCTTGCGGCAGTCTGGGCACCACGACGCCCAGAAATCGAGCACCACATACTTGCCGCGCAGCGAGCCGAGCGACGTTCCGTTGTAGGGCGTACCGGCATTGCTGATGGTGAAGTCGGGGGCCGGGGTGCCGGGACGAAGCAACCCTGTGGCATATTTCGCGTCGGCATCGTCCTGCGCCTTTACGCCTGCCGCGATGCCGAAGAGCAGGACTGCGATAATGATTATTCTGTTCATGACATGAAGTTTTATTGTCGTGGCAAAATTAATCAAAAAGAATCAAACCGTCTCCCGGCACTGCCGCTTTTTTATAACAAAGCCTAATAAATGATGCAAAACGTTTCCTTATTCCGGTTTTTTATATACTTTTGCATGAAAATAGGCCGCCCCCGAGGGGTATTAAAATATTGACACAGCAAAGTAGGGACATATTCTTGTATTTGTCCGCCTGTAACGTGTTGATATTCAATGACTGTTTGACGGACAAATACAAGAATATGTCCCTACAAAGTACCGTGTAGCCATTTTGATACAGCCCCGGACTTCACCGCCTTAACCAAAGTACAGACAATTTAATACATAAATTTACCTATCAGAGTATGAGAAAAATCGTTTTATCGCTTGTCATGACATTCTGCATGATAGCCAGTCTTGCACAGAATATATGGAAAGAACCCGCCGCCACCAACCTGCCCAACGGCAACTGGCGCAACGAGCAATCGGGCGAATGGGAGATTGGACTTTATGACGACTGCGCCGTCTACGACAGCCGACTGTGGCAATACAAGGTAAGGAAAGACAAGAAGGTGGTGCTGACAGACGGCAGCGGGGATGTCGTGATAGCCTTGGGAAAGGAAAAGGACGGCAGGCGCAGCATCTCCGTCAACGGCCGGAAGCAGCTCTATTCGCGGATAACCTCAGGATATCTGCCTGACTATCCCACGGCAGACGAGACGCCGTTCTGCACCGAACTGGCGGAAGGCGAGGCCGTGATAAACGGATGGCTGAAAGACTGGCCGGAGGAACTGCTCGACAGAGACAGGGACTTCGAGGTCGAACTGTACAGCGTGCTGACACATACCAACAACACATATTCGGCAAAAATAGACTCTCTCGGGCGTTTCCAGATACGGATACCCCTTGTAGGAGCTCAGGAAACGTATATGGACTGGAGGCGTTCGAGGGTGGCAACTGTACTGGAGCCGGGCGAGACCTACTTCCTGCTCATCGACAAGAAGGTCGGATGCACATTGTTCATGGGCAGAAACGCACGGCTGCAGAACGAGCGGCTGGCCCACGAAATGAGATATAAAGGTGTCTATACCTATAAAGGCGGTAAATATGACAGCGACACTCTCATCGCATACAAGGACCGGTGGGCGGACGCATACCGTCAGAATCTCGAAATGCTCGAGGCGCAGGCAGAGCAACACCCGACACTGAGCAGACGCTTCCGCGACTACAATCGCGAACACGTTAAATTCAGAATGTGCGAGGATATCATGCAGTTGCAGTATTATGCCCGTAACGGAGTGTTGCCGGCGGAAGTTCTTGACTACGTGAGCAAGACGGCAACAATAAACCCTGAAGTTCCGCTGTCGCTCTGCCGCGACTTCAGCTGGTATCTGAATTACCTCATTTCTTATTACAAGTCCCGGAGTCGGAACAGCAATGTGCTGACTCCCGAACGGCTCCTGTCATTCAAGAATGAAGGGATAGAGTACAGCGATGACGAGGAAGCGGCAATAAGCAGATGGCGGGAGAACATAGAAGAGGGGGAGGAATACTCGAAACTGACCACTGACGAGGAGCGTGAGAGTTTCAGCAAGAAGATGAAAGAGAAGTATGCCGGGCTTAACGACGAGCTTGGCGCCATATTGAAGCGTGATGACATACAGGCCCTCTTCACGGCGAAGATGCCAAAGCCGTTTCAGAACGAGGCGGCCGTAATAGACTCTCTTTTCTCCGACCCGACGCTGCGCGACGTCTGCCGTGCGCGCGAACTTTACGCACATATCGACCATGACCATGTACCGCTGACGGAGGAATATCTTGCCGTGGCCAACGGAATAAAGCTCCCCATAGCGCGCAAAACCATACTCGACGCACACAATTATTACAAAAAACTTGCCGAAGAGGCTGATAGCGCCGTAAGGTCGAGCATCCGCCCGTCTTCCGACGTGGAGGGACTCACCGACGGCAAGGCCATACTCGACAAGATTGTCGAGCCGTACAAGGGACGTATCGTCTATCTCGATATATGGGGAACGTGGTGCTCGCCGTGCAAGAGAAACCTGAAGGAGTCTCCCGAGGTGAAGAAACGGCTGAAAGGCTACGACATAGTATATCTGTATCTTGCCAACCGCTCGCAGGAAGAGTCGTGGAAGAACATCATCGCCGAATACGGTCTCACCGGTCCCGATTGCGTTCACTATCTGCTTCCAAGCCGGCAGCAGGAGGCTGTGGAGAGATATGTCGAACTGACCGGTTATCCCACATACCGCCTGATTGACAAGAAAGGCAACTTGCACAAGCTGCACTGGCGCCACGCGGATGATATGGACAAATTTCTGAAAACCATCGAGGCGTTGAATGAATGATGCCGGACGGGACTGTGTCAAAATTCAATTCTTCCAACCTGTAGGGACATATTTTTCGCTATGCTCAACAACACGTCTTGTATTTGTCCGTTTGTAACATTCTGATATTTAATGACTGTTTGGCGGACAAATACAAGACGTGTTGTTGAGCATAGCGAAAAATATGTCCCTACAATGTGCTTCCCTTGCATTTTGACACACCCTCCCGCTTTTTGTCCTGATAATTCTTAAAATTTAAC
>NZ_URNN01000043.1 GCF_900549175.1 uncultured Prevotella sp.
TACGAATAATTCCGCCAACGGGTTTTATGAACTCATTTCATATTTCAGGCATTTGGCTTAACTCCTTAACTCCCTTTAACTCCTTAACTTCTAAAAATCCTCCTTAACTCCTAAGATTCTTAATAAGTTTTATTACAATCTTCTCCGCCGTTTTTCACGAAACAAACTTTTGCCGGCTACGGCCCGAAAAACGGCAGATTTAGGCCGAAACAGGATGCCTTGACTGTCAGACAGTTACGCCGGTACGGCTGCAAAACGGGTGTGTAAAGAAAGCAGAGAAGGCCGTTTCGCAGTGCAAAACGGCCTATATTGCAGTGCGTTTCGGGCTCTTTTGCACTGCGAAACGGCGCAAATAGAAACGCAATTTGTGCCGTTTTGCATGTCCGGGACGCTGAAAACGTGTATGAAAGGGGCAAAAACGGCCTTTCCTTTTTTCTATTTCGGGAAAAAATAAGTGCGTTTTTTTAGAAGAAAGAAGACAAAATGAAAGACCTCTAATTCCGAGGAAAAGCCCCCTTTAATCCCATAAAGGGGGATATTGAGTTGGTGTTTCTTTCACCCATTATCCCCTTGGGGGATTACCGGGGGCTTTCCCTTTAGGGTCTGTTTGCTTATTTCACGTTAATTTAATAAAACAAAAGTTTGACCGTATGATATTTTTCTGTACTTTTGCAAATACAAAACATTAAAAGAAATAATTAATAAAAAAGGTATTATTATGAACAAAACTCTACGCTATTCATTGTTCGGCATACTTATGATGGTATGCGGATTTGTTTCAGCCCAGACCACCGTGAAGTTCGATTTCACGGGAAGTGAGGCTTATGGTATGCCGTTGCTCAGCGGTACTACGAGTGAGTATAATGCTGATCCTTATATCTGCAAGGAAGGCGATGTCACTTTCACGCTCAACGGCAAGACACGCTGGTGGAAGGCAAGCGGCGGTAACGAACTGCGTTTTTATACAGGTTCGGGTATGGAATTTGCAGTGCCTGCCGGCAATGTCATCACAAAGGTGGTGCTTGACGCAAAGGCTCCCGCCAACTTCAGCGCTGCTGTCGGTACATACGATGGCGGTGTGTGGACCGGTGCCTCTGCGGAAGTGGTTATAAATTGCACGATAACCAAGAGTAACACACCGGTGAACACCATCGAGGTTACGTATCAGGCATCGAGCGAACCCGTGAAGAGCGACCCCGGTCTGAAGTTCAGTGCCGCCACGGCAAGCACTACCGTAGGTGCAGAGTTTACGGCTCCTACACTGACAAAGGCCACCACGGCCGAGCCGGTGTACACATCAAGCAACACTGATGTGGCAACGGTGGATGCCGCCACAGGTGCCGTCAACGTAATCTCTGCCGGAACAACGGTTATCACTGCCACTGTAGAGGAGACGGCTGAGTATGCCGCAGGCTCTGCATCGTATACACTCACCGTGGGTGAAGAAATACGTACAGAGGTAGACGAGCCTTATTCGGAGTCGTTTGCCGTAGGAATGGGTTCGTTCACCATCGATGACGTGCTCCTTTCTGAAGGCATTACTTATGTGTGGAAGCACGATGCAAGTTATAAATACATGAAGGCATCGGCCTACAACAAGCAGAACTTCGCTTCCGAGAGCTGGCTCGTATCTCCGGTTATCAAGCTGGGCGAAGCAGAAGTGGTGAGATATGTGTCGTTCGACCAGTGCATAAGCAAGTTCTTCGGCGACGTTACAAAGGAGGCAACCCTCTGGGTAAGAGAGCAGGGCGGCGAGTGGAAGCAGCTTGTCATCACTTATCCCGAACTGCCGGAGACTGGCAACTGGTCGCAGTTTGAGACCCAGGAGCTTTCTCTTGCCGGATATGAGGGCAAGAACATACAGATAGGATTCAAGTATGTGAGCACGTCAGAGGCTGCAGGAACATGGGAAATAAAGAACTTCGCCGTAAGCACACAGTCGGTGCTTGGCATCAACGGTGTTGAGAAGAACGACAAAGTGGCTGACGAGACCATCTACAACCTCGCCGGACAGCGTCTTGCCAAACCTGCAAAGGGCATCAACATCATCGGCGGCAAGAAAGTGGTGGTGAAGTAAAGAAGGTGCGGTAAAAACCAAGAAAGTAGTATATATACAAAATTAAGGATATACAATATCTTCAACCTGTAGGGACATATTCTTGTATTTGTCCGCATATAATATATTGATATTCAACTGTTATAGAGCGGACAAATACAAGAATATGTCCCTACTTTATAAAAAGAGGCTTTATGAAGAAACACACTATACAGCATATAATAATGTGTGCGTTGCTGCTGATAAGTAGCGTTGCCGCCGCGGCAGAGACACCTGCGGTTGAGATAACGCTCGAAAAGATGCCTGCCGCCGACGCTCCGGTGCCCGTAGGCGTAAGCACCGTGCTTTGCAAGTTTACGGTAGAGGCCACGTCACTGCCCGCATCCGCACCCATATACATCACCGGCGGCGACACCTCGTTCAGCCTGAGCCACACGGAGATACCTGCCGGCACGTCGGTGACCGAGGTTGTGGTGGCTGTCTGTCCCGCCACTCTCGGCACGCACAAGGGAAACATAATGTTCGATTTTGACGGGATAAACCCGGAGTTCAACCAGGCTTATTCGCTCAACATCAAGGCATACGACCCCGACCATCAGCCCACGATAACGCTGAGCAGCAGCGAGGTGGAGCTTGAGGCGAGGGTGGGGGCTTCGGCCGAGGCCGAAGTAACGGTGATGCCGGCTTACTGTTTTGATTACATAAACGTGAAGGCCGGCGCGGCACAGAACACGGGTTTGGTGGTGAGCAGCACGCTGTTTCTGCCCAATATCGGTGAGCAGAAGTTTCGCGTGACGTTCAGTCCCAAGACAGAGGGGGAGGTTACGCAGACGTATACCTTCACCACGACAATGGGAGAGCCTGTGGTGCTCACCGTGCATGCCCGCGGAGTGGGGGAGACCGCACCGGAACCTGTGGAAGGTGACGAGCTGAAACTTGACGCCACCTCCCCGCTGGCGCTTTACGAAGAGAACTTTGATGCCGCGGTGGAGCACAACAAGCCGCTTCATGCCGACGGATGGACAAACGTGGCCGAGAAGGGTACGCGCGCATGGTGGGGCTACACTTCGGCGGGTGACGGGGCGTTCTCGGCGGCCAAGGCCACGCTCTACGACTCGAAAGTGGCCGCGGACGACGGCACCGATGCAAGCATGCTGCTTGTCAGTCCGGCACTCGACTACAAGAATGCAGCCGGAAAGATGCTCGAATTCAGGCTCATGGGGCAGTTCCTCCACGATGACCAGGAGGAGACACTCGACGTGTGTCTCATCGAACTTGTCGACGGACAGCCGTACATCTATCCCATGCAGGGATTCGGAATACCGGCCAAGGCCGACGAGAGCGGCACGTGGATACCTTACGAGGTGGACATGAGTGTGGTGGAAGACATGCCCGATGTGTTCTTCATCGGTTTCCGCCTGTCTGCCAAGCGCTGCGCGGCATCGTCGGCAACATACTATATAGATGACTTCAAGTGGGGCGGCAAGAAATCTTCCGACGGCATTACTACGGTGAAAACCGGTGCCACCGGCGACGACGCCGTATACAACATGCAGGGTGTGCGTGTGCTCGACAAGGCAACGCCGCAGTCGCTCCGCACGCTCGCTCCGGGAATGTATATCTTTAAGGGGAGGAAAATTTTCTTTTAGGAGTTTCTTTTAGGAGCTTCTTTTAGGAGTTATAGGAGTTTTTTTAGGAGTTAAAGGGAGTTAAAGGAGTTATCGCTCCCTGCGGTCGCTTAGGAGTTAAAGCCAATACCGGCATAAAGGAAGACCTGTATTGAAATACATATATCACGCAGTGTAGGGACATATTCTCGTATTTGTCCGTCCGTAACATATTGATATTCAATAATTGTTTGGCGGACAAATACAAGAACATGTCCCTACTTGTGTAGGTTCCCTTGTTTCTTCTGTCTGTAATGGAAGTGATGTACCATTCTTTATGCCGGTATCGGCTTTAACTCCTAAGCGACCGTAGGGAGCGATAACTCCTTTAACTCCTATAACTCCTTTTATATAAGAAGCCACTTCTTATATAAAAACTTTCCGATTCTTTTTGCTATCCCGCTGATTTTCGGTAATTTTGCATCCGTTCACATTAAACTTAAATAATATAATTTGATATGGCTTATACACGTATGACCGCTGCCGAAGCCGCAGCACTTATCAAGAACGGAGAGAATATCGCCCTCAGCGGATTCACACCATCGGGTGCCGCCAAGGCCGTTACCAAGGAACTGGCCAAAATAGCCGAGGCGGAACATGGCGCAGGCCGCGACTTCCAGGTGGGAATATTCACCGGAGCATCTACCGGACAGAGCACCGACGGCGACCTTGCCAACGCCAAGGCTATACGCTACCGCGCTCCATATACCACGAATGCCGACTTCCGCAAGCACGTCAACATGGGCGAGATAGCCTATAACGACATCCATCTGAGCCAGATGGCACAGGAGTTGCGCTACGGATTCATGGGACAGGTGGACTGGGCCATACTCGAAGTTTGCGACATAGAGGAAGGCGAAACCACATGCAAGGCTTATCTCACGTCGGCGGGAGGCATCAGCCCCACGGCCGCACGACTGGCCAAGCATGTAATTCTTGAGCACAATACGTTCCACAGCACCGGAGCAAAATACCTGCATGATGTGTACGAACTGCAAGACCCGCCACTGCGTCAGCCCATCCCGCTGACGGGTGTCAGCGACCGTATAGGCAAGCCCTACGTCGAGATTGATGCACGAAAGATAGTAGGAGTGGTAGAGTGCAACATTCCCGACGAGGCGCGTGCCTTTAAAGATCTCGATCCCGTGACCACGCAGATAGGTATGAACGTGGCCGAATTTCTTGTGGCCGACATGCGCCGCGGCATCATCCCGCAGTCGTTCCTGCCCTTGCAGAGCGGTGTGGGCTCTACGGCCAACGCCATTCTTGCCGCTCTCAGTCAGGACAAGAACGTGCCCGACTTCAACATCTTCACCGAGGTTCTTCAGGATGCCGTGGTCGACATGATGCTCGACGGGCGTGTGAAAGACGCCTCGGCATGTTCGCTGACCGTTACCAACGAGAGCCTGATGAAGGTGTACGACAATATAGACTACTTCAAGAACCATCTTACGCTGCGCCAGAGCGAGATATCAAACTCGCCGGAACTCATCCGCCGTTTGGGTGTCATTGCCATCAATACGGCTCTTGAGGTCGACATCTACGGCAATGCCAACTCCACACATATCAGCGGTACGAAGATGATGAACGGCATCGGCGGCTCTGGCGACTTCGAGCGCAATGCCTACATTTCCATATTCACATGCCCGTCGGTGGCTAAGGGCGGTCTGATAAGTTCGGTAGTGCCGTTCGTAAGTCATCAGGATCATTCGGAGCACGATGTCAACATCATCGTCACGGAACAGGGCGTTGCCGACCTCAGGGGCAAGAGCCCGATGCAGCGGGCCGAGTGCATTATCGAGAATTGCGCCCATCCCGACTACCGTCAGTTGCTGTGGGATTATCTCAAGATTGCCCGCGGCGGACACACCAAACACTGTCTGTCGGCTGCTTTCGCCATGCACGACACTCTGGGACGCAAGGGCGACATGCGCCTGACGGACTATGCGGAGTACGTGAAGTAATTAAGAATTAAAAATTAAGAATTAAGAATTAAGAATCAAGAGAAATACTTTATAATAAGTTTTTTGAACACAGAGGCACGGAGACACAGAGGATTTTAAACGCAAAGACGCTGAGGCGCAAAGGTTTTAAATATTTCTCTGTGTCTCCGTGCCTCTGTGTTCCTAAAAAAACTTTGCGCCTCAGCGTCTTTGCGTTTAAAGATATTATCACTCCAAATGTCGGATGAACCTTAATTTTTAACTCTTAATTTAATGTTATGCTTTCTATTTGTTCTACGATATCGCGGTATTTGCGCTGTATCTTTCTGTGAGTGGCCAGTCCGATAACGGCACCGATGCTTCCGCCTGTACCCACGCTTATGATGAAGGGAGTGAAGTCGGGGCGCGGCATGGCCTCCATCGACATCCAAAAAATCCATATAATGAGAAACGGTATGCCTATTTTCAGCCAGTCGGCATCCATCTTCATGGCGCGGGCTATCTCGCGTCCGGCCTCCACGAGGTTGTCTTCCGACATGAAGTTGCGGTTGAGTGCCCTCATATTATAATAGGTGTATATGGCGGCGGTGAGCATGAATATGCTTGTGAATATCCACAGATACATTGAGAAGTTGAACAGATGTATCATGAAGAAGTAACAGTAGGGCACCAGCAGCACACACGCGGCCATGCACAATATGTATCTGCGGCGTATCCACGACGAGTTGCTTTTCATGGCCCGGCGCAGCATGCGGTCGTTGATTATGGTCTGCTTGTCGAGCGTGGTCTTCAGTTCGGCCATTTGCCGGCGCATGTCTTCCAGTTCTTTCAGGTGTTCCTGTTTGTTTATATGTTCCATTTTTGTTTGATTTTAATTGTTTGTAATGTTTGATTATATGTTCCGCGGATTGTTTGTCTGTGTATATATATAATAAGGTGTATGCGGTGTTGCCGTCGGTATTTGTGGCGGTCACATCTTCTTCAGTTCCTCCTTTATCCTGTACAGTCTCACCGAAACGTTCTTGGCCGTTATCCCAACGATGGCGCCAATCTCGTCGTAGCTCATGTCTTCGAGCCATAGCAGTACGATGGCGCGGTCGAACGGTCGCAGGCGGCCTATGCGGTTGTGCAGCAATATGGTTTGGTTGGGGTCGTTACTTTTCCCGTCGAACAGGTCGATGTCCATGTCGAGCCTTGCCTTTGCCGCGGCCCTGCGCTGTTTCTTCCTGTCGGCAGAGATGCAGGTGTTGAGGGCAACACGGTATATCCATGTCTTCACGTTGCTGCGTTTTCCGAAGCCGGCAAATCCCTGCCAAAGGTTTATCAGCACCTCCTGAAACAGGTCGGCCACCTCGTCGGCGTCGTTCGAGAACATGTAGCATACGGTGTATATCGTGCTTTTGTGCTCTCTCACCATATGTGCAAATTCTTTTTCTGATATGTCCATATCCTTTTGTTTTTATTGATTTCTATATGTTAGACGCCCGTAATATGCGGAAAACTACGTCGTTACCGTACAAATATACTGAAATAAGTACGATTTTACCATTGTCGTAAGGCTCTTTATCAGTAAATTTGCAGAAAAGATAACTGAAAACAAAATCAAAAATATCAGATATGGACAAAACTTTATTCGTGAGACTGAGGGCAATGCTTGCGATGGCATTGTGCGCGTGTGCTGTGCCGGTGGCGGCCGATGTGGTGGAATGGTATGACGGTCATGCGGCCGTTACCTATAATGTGCAGAAGAAAGTAGACCCCGTGGTGCTTACGGCTCTCGACATGTTCGGCAGCGATATGCAGGCCGTTACGGGCAGTCGTGCCCAAGCGGCCGCCGCAGGTAAGGCTGCAGTGAGGGTGGTGGAGGCCGACCGTGCGTCGGGTTCGGTGCTTGGACAGCTTAAGAAACAGGGCGTACCTGTGGACAGTCTGATGACGCTGACCGACGGATTCCATATATCGGTCATCAACAATCAGATAACCGTGGTGGGTGCCAACGGCCGCGGTACGGCCTACGGCCTGCTGGAACTTTCGCGCATGGCCGGCGTGTCGCCGTGGATATGGTGGGGAGATGTGGTGCCCGAGCGCCGCACGCGGCTTACGATAGACTCTTCTTTCCGCACCTTGCAGGGAGCGTCGGTGGAGTACCGCGGCGTTTTCATCAACGACGAGGACTGGTCGCTGCGCCCGTGGAGCTACGGTACGTACGAGCCGAGCGAGTTCGGACAGATAGGTCCGCGTACATATAAAAAGGTGTTCCAGCTGTTGCTCCGTCTGCGTGCCAACGCCATTTGGCCGGGCATGCACACCGGAACGAAGGCTTTCTTCCGTACGGAAGGCGCCAAGGCCATGGCCGACAGCTGCGGCATTGCCATCGGTACGTCGCACTGCGAGCCGCTCCTGCGCAACAACGTGGACGAGTGGAACGAGAAGGAGCGCGGACGTTACAACTATATCACCAACCGTCAGGCCGTGCAGGACTACTGGATAGAGCGTCTGAAGGAGGTGAAGGGCTCGGCCGGAGGCAATATGTTCACCATCGGCATGCGCGGCATACACGACGGTTCGATGGAGGGTGTGAAGACCATGGACGAGAAATTCAAGGCCCTGCAGCAGGTGATAGACGACCAGCAGGAACTTCTGCGCAAATATATAGGTGCACCGGAGAGGCAGACACAGGTGTTCGTGCCTTATAAAGAGGTGCTGCAGATATACGAGCGCGGCCTGCGTGTGCCCGATTATGTGACGCTGATGTGGTGTGACGACAACTACGGATACATGACACGGCTGTCGGATGCCGCCGAGCAGAAACGCCCGGGTGGGGGAGGAATATACTATCACCTGAGCTATTGGGGACGTCCGCACGACTATCTCTGGCTCACCACCACCCAGCCCGGACTCATATACAACGAGATGCGCGAGGCTTACGACCATAACGTGCGCAAGGTGTGGATTGTGAATGTTCACGACCCCAAGGTGGCGGGTTACGACCTTGAGCTGTTCCTCGACATGGCCTGGAACATCAACAGCGTGTCGTCATCCACCATCAATGACCACTACCGCGCGTGGCTATGCCGCCAGTTCGGCAGCGAGGCAGGCAACCGGCTCTTCCCTGCCATGCATGAGTTCTATCGTCTTTGCGGCGAGCGCCGTCCCGAATTTATGGGATGGAGCCAGACGGAGCTGGACAAGAAGACGTATGCCCGCGGGCTCAGTCCCGTCACCAACTCGGAGTTCAGCACTACAGCCTTCGGCGGTGAACTTGACCGCTATTTGGAGCGTTATGCCGAGGTGAGCCGCACCGTACGCGAGACAGAGGCTCTGATACGTCCCGAACTGCGCGACGCTTACTTCGCCGCAATCCAATATCCCGTCTATTCCGCCGATGCCCATGCACGCAAGATATTGGAGTCGCAGCGTGCCCGCCAGTATGCCACGGGCAGTACGCTGAAGGATATGTTTGCCAACAATGCCGCCCTGTATACCGCGGTGGCGCGCAGCCAGAGCGCCTATCAGGAGATACGTAGCCTTACAGAATATTATAACGAAGAGATGGTCGGCGGAAAGTGGCGCCGCTCGATGCACATGCGTCCGCGCGACCTGCCGGTGTATGCCGCCCCGTCGCTGCCCACGCTGCTCAGCGACAAGGAGGTGGCCGAGTGGCTTGGCAAGGACAAGCGTACTGTTCGCCACGACATTGCCACCGAGGGTGTTATCGCCCGCAATGCCTGCGACTACACCCGTGCATCGGAAGGAGCGCGTGTCGTGCAGATGCTCGGCCACAGTATGAACGCCGTATCGCTGCCCAAGGACGGTACGCTGACGTATGAGTTTACTGCCGAACGCGGCGGCAAGGCCGTACTTCGCACTGCCATGATACCCACGCAGCCCAACGACAACGGCGATTTGCGTTACAGTGTGAGCATCGACGGCGGCGAGCCTACTGTCTACACGCTCAAGGAGAAGTTCCGTTCGGAGGGATGGAAGCAGAATGTTTTGCGCGGTCAGGCCGTGCGCGAGCTGCCTGTGGAGCTGGCCAAAGGCCGCCATACGCTTGTCATCAAGGCGCTCGACAACCATATTATCGCCGACCAGTGGATGATAGATTACAATCCGCAGCGCAAGCATTATCTGTTTCCCGTGAAGTAATGGAAGCTTCTAAAAGCCTTGTATGAATGTAGGGACATATTCTTGTATTTGTCCGTTTGTTATATTGGGGCGGACAAATACAAGAATATGTCCCTACGGTACTCGGCTTTGAAGGAATGAAATAAGAAAAGACTATAATATATAAGACCGATGAGACCAATTATAACATTGCTTTTCTTCATGTCCGCCTCCCTATTGTTCGGGGCCGACGTGAAGGATAATAAGGAGTATGCAACGTCAGTCATTTACCTTTCCGGCCATGATGCTGACGATACCGTGCCGTGGAACTTCTTCTGTTCCGGAGGCATGAACAGCGGGCGATGGCGAAAGATAGCCGTGCCGTCGTGCTGGGAGCAGCAGGGATTCGGCGAATACACCTACGGCCGTTACTACAAGAAGCCCGGCGGCAAGGTGAGCACCGAGACGGGACTTTACCGCCACACTTTCCGTGTGCCGGCATCGTGGCAGGGCCGTAAGGTGGAGATTGTCTTTGAGGGAGTGATGACCGATGCCGCGGTGACGGTGAACGGACAGTCGGCAGGCCCGGAACATCAGGGCGGTTTCACATCGTTCAGCTACGACATAAGCCGTCTGCTGCATTACGGCAAGACGAATAAGCTGGAGGTGAAAGTGGAGAAACAGTCGAAGGACAAGTCGGTAAATGCAGCCGAACGGCGTGCCGACTGGTGGTTGTTCGGCGGAATATACCGTCCCGTTTATCTGCGGGCATTGCCGAAGGTGCACATTGCCCACGCCGCCGTTGACGCCCGTGCCGACGGTACGCTGCGGATGGTGCTCAGCACCGGGGGCGTCACCGATGGGTACAGTGTGAGGGTTTCTCTCGATGCGGGTGAGGCACAGACGGTTAACCTGACAGGAAATACCCTATATAAGGGTTTTGATGACAACCTGCGTCATGACAGCATAACCACCCGATGGAATGATGTATCGCCATGGAATACCGAGTCCCCCACGATGTACACTCTCATTCTGCGGCTCATTGCACCCGACGGAACCGTGGCTCACGAGACGACACAGCGCGTGGGGTTCCGCACGATGGAGTTCCGCCGACGCGACGGTTTCTATCTCAACGGTCGCAAGCTGACCATAAAGGGTGTCAACCGTCACTGCTTCTATCCCGAGACGGGCCGTACCACTTCACGCCGTCTCGACTTGGAAGACGTGAAGCTGGTGAAAGGAATGAACGCCAACGCCATACGCTCGCACTATCCGCCCGATGCCCATCTGCTCGACATCTGCGACTCGCTCGGAGTGCTTTACTTCAACGAGTTGCCCGGTTGGCAGAACCATTATTCCACTTCCGTGGGCAGCCGTATCGTGCGCGAGATGCTTATGCACGATGCCAACCATCCTTGTATCTTTGCGTGGGGAAACGGCAATGAGGGTGGTTTCAACACCGATCTTGACCCCCTCTTCGCCCGTTACGACCTGCAACAGCGTCATGTGGTGCACCCGTGGGCACTGTTCGACGGTGTCGATGCCCATCACTATCCGGCTTATCAGACCGGTGTCGGCCGGTTGGCCAACGGCAGTGAAGTGTTCATGCCCACGGAGTTTCTTCATGCTCAGTACGACAAGGGTGCCGGAACGTCGCTCGACGACTATTGGGCAAACTGGAGCCGCAATCCGCTTTTTGCCGGAGGATTTATATGGGCAATGATTGACGAGGGCGTGGCGCGCACCGACCGCGGCGGACGCATTGACACCGATGGCACCAACGCACCCGACGGCATCGTGGGTCCGCACCGCGAGCGTGAGGCGAGCTGGTATACCGTGCGCGATGTGTGGTCGCCCGTGCAGATAGAGCCCATGGCGGTCAACAAGTCGTTTGACGGTACGTTCAAGGTTACCAACAACTTTCTTTTCAGCCGTCTTGACATGAATTGCTATATGAAGTATGACGTGTTGCGTTATCCGTCGCCGTTAGATATGTCTATATCGCCGTCAAGCACATTTGATGAAGAACATTATCTTATCTTATGTTGCTCAGTGAAACGGGGTTTTGTAGATTTGCCAAAGATAGAACCGGGTGAGACGGGAACGGCCTGCTTGAGGAACGTCAGCGACCTTTCAGAAGGTAATGCCTTGCGTCTGACAGCACTGACAAACTTCGGCGATACCATCAACACTTGGACTATCCCGATGGTATATGCTGATGAATTTTGGGCAAATGAACGTGAATATGATATCAAGGAAAAAAAGGAAAGAGGTGAATCAATGACCGATGCTACCGTCAGCGATGCCGGAGGTGCCTTTGTTCTCAAGGCCAATGGCGTGCGTGCCGAATTTGATAAAGAGAGCGGCATGCTTAAAGGTGTCAGCGTTGGTGGCAGGGCTATGCCTTTCGGCGGCGGTCCGCTGCCCGTGGGCATGAAGATGCGGCTCACCGGCATTAAGCAACGTATCGATGGTGGTGATGCACTGTTGGTGATGAAATATACAGGTGCCGCCGACTCCATTGTGTGGCGCATGACACCCGACGGCCTGCTCGGCATGGATGCTGTGCTGCTCAACAGCCGCGACGGCAAGCGTTTCGGCGGCGAGTTCTTCGACAATCCCGTGCGCAACCTCGGCTTCAGCTTTTCTTATCCCGAGGAGGCGTGCAAGGGCATGACGTGGCTCGGGCGCGGTCCTTACCGCGTGTGGCGCAACCGTCAGCGCGGGCAGACCATAGAGTTGTGGCAGAAAGACTATAACAACACCGTCACCGGACAGCCCGACAATAAAGCCGGAAAGGGCGAAGGCCGCCTGGTATATCCCGAGTTCAAGGGTTATCATGCCAACATGTATTGGGCGCGCATGCAGTCGGACACGGCTCCGTTCACCGTTTACAGCGAGACCGACGGCCTCTATTTCCGTGTGTTCACGCCCGAGGAGCCTACGGACAGCGAGGGCAAGAGGGTGAAGACTATGGAGCCGTTTCCCGAGGGCGACCTGTCGTTCCTGTTTGAGATACCGGGCATGCGTTCGTACAAGCCCATCGAGCAGCTCGGCCCGCAGGCCCAGCCCAGCCATATCCGCATCAACAAGGGTGACGAGGGACTGCGTATGAAGTTGTGGTTTGATTTCCGTCCGTCAATGGCTGAATGAGTCGTTCGGGCGTATCGGCAATGAAGAAAAGCTATTTGATTTAAAGAAAATAAAGACAAGAGATGACAATAAGAACAACGATGAGGGCATTGACGACAGCCCTCTGTATTGCCGCTGCGGCAGACATGTCCGCACAGACCGACATACACGTGGCACGATATTGGGGTGACCGTGCCGCTGCCGTGAGCTACACCTTTGACGATGGCTTGGAAGAACATTACACCAAGGTTTTTCCCGAGTTGAAGAAACGTGGACTGAAAGCCACATTTGCCGTGATAGGCAGCAAGATAGGGCACGACTGGAAAGGCACGCCCTGCATGACAGGTGAGCAGCTGAAGGAAATGGCTGCCGACGGGCAGGAAATATCCAATCATGGTTGGAGTCATACCGGTGCCAACCATCTTACGGGAGAAGCCTTGCGGCACGAAGTGCAGTGTTGCGACACGGCCATATATGAGCATACGGGAGTGATGCCGCGCACATATGTATATCCGTATAATGCCAAAACGCCCGAAGCGTTGGAACTGTGCAGTCGCGGACGTACTGGCACTCGTACGGAACAGGTGAGCATGGGGGCGAAGCGTGATTCTGTATGGCTTCGCCGGTGGGTTGACGGACTTGTGGCGTCGGGCGGCAGGGGTGTCACCATGACCCATGGCATAACCTGTGGCTACGATGCTTTTGGTGATGCCTCGCGCTTCTGGCAGCATCTCGACTATGTGTCGCGCCGCCGCGACAGCATTTGGATAGCCACGCTGGCTGATGTTGCGGCGTATGTGGCGGAGCGCGACGATGTGAAGTTGAAGATACGCAGCCGCAAGGGCAAGACCGTAGTCACGCCGCGTATGCGTCTCGACAAGACTGTATACAACCATCCGCTTACGCTCGTCATGAAGTCGGATGTGCCGATTGTGGCCGTGCAGGATGGCAAAAAACTGTATGTGCGGCGGCGCGGAGAAGGCATCATGATCGATTTTCTGCCCGGTGGCGGAAGTGTGGAGATAAGTGCCATGGAGGGTTACAGGCCGGCAGGGAGTCCGGCATCGGTGTTCCTCACCGCAGGACAGTCGAACACCGACGGACGCGCCTATGTGGCCGACATGCCCGATCGTCTGCGCCGTAAGTACAACCATCTGCATTTTGCCAACGTCACAACCAAGCGCACGGGACATTTCGGCAGTCGCACATTCGACAACGAAAAGAGCCGTTGGGCCTATTGCGATGTGGTAAACCGCCTGCTGGACAACAGTCTCGGCACCGATTTCTATTCCATAAAGGCTTCCGTTGGAGGCACATCCATCGACACCGTGGCCGGCGGACCCAAGCGTCCGTCGTGGTATGCCGGGGCCGAATGGCTGGAGGCAAACAAGGCATACACCGGCAATGTGTCTGAGGGCCGTTCGCTTACAAAGTCATTGACCGAGGGTTTTGCCTTGTGCGTAGACAGCACGCTGAGCCGCCTGCCGCAAGGGTACGACGTGAAGGCCATAATGTGGCACCAGGGCGAGAGCGACCGTCATGCCGCCGGAGAGTATTATAAGCATTTCAAGGAAATGATTTGCCATATGCGTGAGGCCGTCAGCCGTAAGACCGGCCGCGACGA
Organism: uncultured Prevotella sp.; assembly: GCF_900549175.1. Lineage (GTDB taxonomy): Bacteria > Bacteroidota > Bacteroidia > Bacteroidales > Bacteroidaceae > Prevotella. The sequence goes on from NZ_URNN01000043.1 coordinate 14,530, forward strand.
ATACTGCACGCTGCCGTTCATCTTCGGCAGCGTTCCGCATGCCAGCCGCCAGTACAGTGCCGGTGTGGAGGAGGCCCAGCGTCGTGTGGCGGCCGAACTCCCCAACGTTTATTGTATAGACTTGAGCAAGGCGTGGCTCGGCCGTGACAATCTTCATTTTGCTGCCGACTGGACCGAGCGCATCGGACGGATGATGTTCAACGAACTGGTGCGTATGGGAGTTGTGTGTGACAATGAGGTGGACACGGGCATGTATTGACATAATATACTTGCAAGAAAAATTTGGCCGTGGGTTCAATATTGCGTAACTTTGCCAGCAAAATATCTTTCGGACAAAGTATAGCGTGATTATGAAACCTGACAAGGAGACCATACGTCTTGACAGACTGACAATAGGATATCGTGGCAAAGAGGGAGTGACAACGGTTGCCGCCGACATGTGCGCGTCGATACGTTGCGGCGAGCTGACCTGTCTGCTCGGAGCCAATGGAGTGGGAAAGAGTACGCTGTTGCGTACTCTTTCGTCGTTTCAGCCTCCGCTCGGTGGAAGTGTTTATATAGACGGGCGGGAGATGGGAACGTTCGGCGACCGTGAACTGGCACGCACCATCGGCGTGGTGCTCACCGACAAGCCCGACACCATTAATATGACGGTGCGTGAGCTTGTCAGTCTGGGCCGTTCGCCCTATACCGGTTTTTGGGGAACGTGTTCGGCGGAAGACATGACGGTGGTTGACGAGGCTATGGCGATGGTGGGCATCGGTTCGCTGGCGCAGCGTATGGTGGGCACGCTGAGTGACGGTGAGCGCCAGAAGGTGATGATAGCCAAGGCGTTGGCGCAGCAGACGCCGGTGATATATCTCGACGAACCTACTGCTTTTCTCGACTTTCCGAGCAAGGTGGAGATAATGCAGCTGCTCCACCGCATCGGTCACTCCATGCAGAAGACGATATTCCTGTCCACTCACGACCTCGATCTTGCTCTTCAGATAGCAGACACGGTGTGGCTTCTTTCTTCCGGTGGCGTGCTTGTCACCGGCTCGCCCGAAGACATGGCCATCGACGGCAGTCTGTCTTCGTTCTTTTCCGGCCGTGGCATATCGTTTGATGACCGGACGGGGCTTTTCTCTGTCTCTGTCGACATAGTCCGCCGCATACGGCTCTCGGGATGCGACGGTCTGCGCAAGGCTATGGTGCGCAAGGCTTTGCGCCGCCATGGCATAGAGGCGGCTGACGATGTATTGTCCGGTGACACTTCTATAGAGGTCACTCCGTCAACCTTCCGTCTCGTTCGTAACGACGGCAGCAGCCGTGATGCGGCCACCGTGGCCGAACTCGTGGAGCTTGTTTAGCGGGTGGCCGTTTCTCACGTGTTGTTACGTTTCAGAGAATTATCACCTTTGCTTTTGCATTGTCCATTCCCGGCATCGTGGCACCTATTGGTGCACCGATATACGTCGGGTCGCATACAACATAGCGTTTGCCGTTGAGCATAATGTAATCTCCTGCCACATTTTCTGTAAAATGTACGGCAGTGGCAAGATGTCCGGGATAGAAAACCAGTACGACATCAAGACCCAGCAAATCACGTATCAGGCGTGAAAAGAGTATTGACCTGTCCTCACAGTCACAGTATGGATAAAAAAGTGTTTCTTCTGCGAAAAAAGCTCTGTCACATCCCCATACCTTATCGTCATACTCATAGGTGAAGGCAGTCTGGACAAAGTTCAGTAATCTTCCGGCAGCGTCGGCTTGTGTCCTGTTTGCCGTTGCCGTTGCTTTCAGGGCAGGGTACAGCATGGCTTTTGTTGCTTTGTTCAGCGGTGTGTTGGCATACATGGCCCAACGTGTTCCAAAATCATTGTTCAGCATAGACGTGGGATAAGAATTGAAAAACTCTATCATGTTTTCATTGATGCTCACCTCCGCTTTAATCTCAGGATAACGTTTTGACTGCAGACGGCGTGGTTTTGACGGTTTGTAAATGAAGTCTTGTTCTTTGTTGACAAGCAGTGACAGTGGCTTTTCTTTTGGAAAAGCGGCCTGGCAGATATAAATCTGTGTCTGATTGCAATCGAGCGGATAAAACATTTCGCCGTCTATCACCCAATAGTTTTTGTCGTAGATTTCGTGTTTGCTGGCATAAAGCATGAACAGCCTGTTTCCGGCGGTGGCCATACGCATTTTGTAGCCGGACTGACAATAAAGAAAGGCTGTGAACAGGGTGGCTTCATTGTTGTTTCCGTTCAGGAATGAAACTGACAGCTTGTCAAGCATCTGTAAGTATGCCCAGTCACACAGATTGTGTTTTTGTCTGAGAGCAAGACAGTCGTTAATCACATCGTTGTATTTCTTTCCGGACAGGTTTTTCCATCCTTCCGCAATGCTTTTTTCGCTACATCCGTTCAGGTGGAATCTGTGAGTGTTGTCAAGACGCACTTTCATCTCCGTACCCAAATATACAAAAGCATGGTAAGTAACAGTAGGATTTGTATTTTCTTTTATGGGAACAACGGGGGCAGGTTGTGGTTCGGGTTTCACTTCCGGTATAATTTCGTCGATAACAACCGGCTTTTCCTCTATCGGTTTCCTGTTGTCATCTTCAGGATACACCTTGGGTGGCACGGGCTTGTCGTTTTTTGGTGCGGGAATACCTTTAAGCGCGTCAAACTCTTTCCATGCCTTGCGGACGAGCGCGGTATATTCTTCGTTGACTCTGTTTCTGAAATCCTCGTATTCTTTTTCTTTAGCTGTCTTGTATGAAGAGAAATCGTCGTTCATTCTTTTCTTGAAATCGTCGAACGACTCCTGAGACCATACCGCACCGGGAACGATTACGGTAAGTACGACAGCGATAATGCGTACCGCTGACAGATAATTCTTTTTCTTATTATTAGTCATATAAGTATAATCCTTTATAAACATAAGTGGATGTATAGGTTTCACTCACATCATCAATATATACCGTTTCGTGCACGGCCCTTACATAGTTATCCGTCATAATGTCGTATTTGTATACTCCATACATATTGAAAGTTCCTTTTTTTGCATATCCTGTATACACGTAACTTTCCGGCAATGCACCTGAAGGACGTCCTGTCAAGCCAGCCAAATTCAGATAATAATACATTCCGACAGATTCTATTACAAATACGCCGTGGCTATTTGGCATTTCATTTTTTCCGTAATTGTAGTTTGTCGTTTCTGACAATTCGCCGTCACTGTCATATAGACTGGCACTCTCTATCCGTCCGTTTTTTCCGCGTCTGATGTAAGTGGTTGTAAAAGAATTATTATATGTTGTTTCTTCAACAATCTCTATCAGGTAGTTGTTGCTGTCGTATTTCAGATGATATTTGATGGCTACTTTGCCGTCAGGACGTATTTCTTCAAAATATGTGGCGCATCCGGCTTTGTTCAGTGTAAAATTGGTAAGATACTTATTGCCGTTTCTTTGGATTTCTAAAGGATTTTGGCTCATGCTCAAATTATTTCCACTGAGCTGAATCATGCGGTTGTCTTTCGAATACCGCATGTTGTAAGTATCGTCATATATGGTGTATTGGGCCACCGGAGCAATTCCCAATGAGGTAACATCAGGAGTGGATATGACATCCGGTTTGGGCTCATGTTCTTTTTCACATGACAGTATTGTCATGTGAAAAAGAATGAGGCTTAAATAAATCAATTTCGTATTCTTCATATTCTTTATGATATTATAGGGGCAGTGTTTATTCTTCACTGCTTATCATGTATGAAATGCCGAATGTGTATTTGTTCTGCACTGTCTTGTAGTCACCCACGGTGTTATACGACTCGTGGTCGTTAATACCTTTTGAATATTGGAAATTGAGTTGTATCGGACCAAGGCGTAGTCCGGCCCCTATTTCGGCAGCCATGTTGAAACGTTTCGGAAAACCGTCCTCTCCGTAGAAATCGTCAAAATCCTCAATATAGTCTTCCTTGCTTGTATATGTTCCGTATACGCTGTAATTGAATCCGAGACCACCGTGTACCGACAGGGCTACCTTCTTGCCCAAAGGCAGGCGGAAGAATCCGTGTACGGGCAGATAAAGACAATGTTCCTGAAAATTGTTGTAATCGTAATCATCGTTTGATGACAGATACAACTCATAGAAGAGGCCTGTATACAAACCCAAACCGAACGAGAAACACGGTTGCAGGTGAAAACCGAACTGCATGCCGTGCAGCGACTTGTTCTGACCGTCCGGCCAAACACCGTTTTCTTTCAGCTTCTCGCCTTCGCCGGTTGTCACCAACTGTTTTGTAACATAACTGGCAGACACTCCGGTGGGGCATGCGTCATATTCGCGTTGCCAAGGCCATACAAACCTGTTTCTTGCCGATATTTTGAACATCTGCTCTTCCGACATATTCGGAGTGACCCTTATTTTCCGCTTTTTGCCGTTGCCATAGTACATCATGTTCATGTTGTAGGTCTTGCCAATCGGCAGCTCCAGTGTATATGATGGCTGGTGGGTTCCGCTGCTTTTGCCGTCAATGTACAAGTCGGCGTCAACCTTTGAGCCGTTGTATATGGCATACACTTCAAACTTCTTCTTTTTCACGGGTTCCATCTTTATGATGTCTTCCGACTCTCTGTTTACTGTGATGGACTTGACGTCGGTCTCTCCCGGTCCCAACATGGCTTTTATGCTGTATGAATCGAAAGGAAGGGTCAGTTCGCATGGTGTTGTGCCACATTCCTTATCATTCACGTAAAGCGTGGCTCCTTTCGGGTCACTTTCAAACCGTATGCGTTTTGTTTCTCTAAGGTCGTATTCAAACTTCACATTATCTTCCGTCACGTTTATATTTTCCGTCTTCAATGTACGGCCGTCCTTACTTATCGTAAGTGTGTGACTGCCCAATGCGACATCGGTTATTGTAGCGTTTGTCGTGGCTCGCTGGCCTGTTTCGAGTGTCGCCGTAGCTCCCTGGGGAATGGTGATGATGTTGATGGATATGGTTTTGTCGTTTTTCAACACCACATCATATATGTGTTTGGGTTTCAGACTTAAGTTGGGCAGACGGTTGCTTGCACCGTACTTTTCTGTCTTTGCCTCCATAAAGGCTCTGCCCGACGGAGTGACGAACAGCCATAGTTCGTGTTCCGGATCGTCGATATGGTCTTGTATTGTCTTCAAAGGGGCACTGTTGCCAAAGTTGAAACTGACGTTTCGCGCTTCGTTTGCAGGCATGTTTTCGAACGTCACACGTACCAGCGCACAATATTCGTTGCCATCGTTGTCTTTGGGCCATTTGTCCTGATTGAACAATGCCATTAGGTTTGGCAGTCCGCTTGCCGATGCCGACTCTTTGAATGAATGAAGTGTGAGCTGCCGATGGTTTTTGTCTGTTTGTCCATAGCTGTTGAACGAAATGATTATCGCACAAATAATAATAAAAATTTGTTTCATGATTTTCTGATTGTTTTAAAATTCAAACTTGTTGATAAAATCCTCTATCGTCATCATCTCCTTTTTGTCCGGTTGCCACATGCGTACATGAATTATAGGAAGTTCTTTTGAGGCATCGAGAACAAGAGTAAGATAACCTTTGTCTGAATAAACCGGTGAATTGTACATTTGGCTGATCTGTATGGCGAATGCCGTTCCGGGTTGTATTCGCGGGGCGTTTATCACTTTTGTTATATTGTCTTCAAATGTGAGATGAATGTATTCGCGGTCATTGAAGTGACGGCGGAGATTTGTCATGTACTGTTGCTTGTTCTGCTTTGTAAAATGCACATCCTTGCGTCCCATATCGAGTGCGACACCCTCCATTTTAACCTGTGGCGCACTCTTCAGTACAGTGCCTGTTATTATGATGGCATCATCGGAGAATATCTTTTCAATGTAGTCAAGCCGCTTCAGGGCATAGGCTGTTTGGTAATCTTCCATGAATTGGAGTATGGTGAAGCGTGAGATGTCTGTCCACGAAGAAGCCGCATTGAAAATGTCATCTTCAGCTTTTTGGGTTAGTGCAAAAGCCACCGACTGTATTTTCCCGTCCGTCTCATTGAAGCGGAAAACGAGATTTTCCATAAACGACTTGCCGTCTTTAAATCTGATTTTCACTTTACAGAAGCGGCCGAGTATCTGCCCGTTGGCCTTTACAAATTCATATTTTTGGTTCCCTCCCACGAGAGTCACCGTCCCTGTTTTGCGTAACAGTGTTTCAAACATCTTGTAGCCGTCAGGTGTAAAAAGCGAAAAGACAGTTTGTGGCGTTTTCCGGCGTATGGCTTCCTCCACTTCGTTAAGCATGGCAAGATACCGGGTGTTGTCATCAGCCATTTCGAGTGGCTTGCGCTCGCGTTTTGTTGCTGCCTCCGGTTTTATGCCGTCAGCGGCAACATCGTTTGTGGCCACGGAAGACACACTCTTTTTATTGTCCATGGTCATGGCATTTTTCTTCTGATTAATCTTCACCGGTATCTCTGTCATTGCATTGTCAATGGGCACGGTTCCTGTCTCGCTGAATACGGAACGCAGTTCCGCATCGAGGTTTTCGGCCTCGTTGCGGAAACTGTATTCATAACGTATCTTTAGTTTTCCGTCAGCCGGCAGAGCCACAAGGTCAAGTTCTCCATAACCGTTACGGGCCGTGAGAGGGCCGATGAACGACTGTCCGTCGAAATATCTCAGTTGTATGCTTGCCGTTTCACGTCCGTCGTATGTGAACTTCACTCCGGCCTTATATCTGTTTTCACTGTATGTACACTCTTCCAGAGTGGCCTTGACATGCGATATGACCGACTTTATCTTCTGCGGCAGAAATGTGAGGCAGTTGACACTTTTACCGCCGAAGTCGCAGTAAACGGCATCGCGGTGAGCTTTGGACAGCATGAGAGCCCAATAATAGTTACGCAAAGCGTCATCTATCTGCAACCGCTGTTCGGCTATGCGTCCAGTTTCTATGAAGTCGAGAATCTTTGCTTTCCTTTCCTTAAACATTTTGTCCACTTCACTTTTTGCCACCCAACGGAACACTACGGCATCAGGCTCAGGTTTGACAATGAGCATTTCCACATTTTTCAGAGAGACAAAAGAGAACGATTGTGTTTTTGAAGTTTTACTTTCCGCATAGTTCTCAGATGCATTTCCTGATGTATATATGCTTTTTCTGCTCCTATCGGATGTTATTGTTGTCATTATTTTACCAACAAGTCTTTCTTGTGCAGATCTATCAGCGTCATCTGTTGTCAATCCCATGCCTTCTGCCCAATAATAATTCGGGTTTTGTTTGATGGCATCGATATCCTGCGGATATACATAATGGGAGAATAGCAAAAACATGCCTAATAGTATTATTGCTCTCATGACCTATTTTGTCTTGGACAATTCTTCATTTATTGCATCTTTAAATTTTTTAAACTCATATTGCAATTTCAATTTATCTTCATCTGAAATCTGTTGTTCCAACTTGTTTTCTATTGTTTTTGACATGGCAGACACTCCACCTTGGAATTCGATTGTTACGTATACATTATAGTTTCTATTGGGCAGCATAAATCTTTTGGTTTTGATAACTACTGTATTTTCAATAACACCATCAGTAAGGGTTCTTAAGTTTTTATTTCGTTGTGTCCCGCCATCACTTACCGTGTTTCCGGATGTGTCTGATTGTATGTGTTTATAAATATCAAATCCGCTTTTTTCCGATGCTCTGATTATTTTGGTAGATATTGCGGCTGCCATTTTTCCACGGGCATCATCTTCTGCAAAGTTCACAGCATCCGACAAATCCCAGTGTTTGGCATTTCCCCATGCTCTTACCACAGGGCTTTGTTCGGCCAAATCTATACATTCATTACTACCTAAATCCAATCCATCGGGAGTTGGGGTTGTTCCTTTGGTTGTCCCTCCGGGCGTTACTGTTTTTTGAGAACTACCGCATGCGCAGAACATGGCTGTTGCGATTACGCAGAGTGCAATGACTCTGAAAATGTTTTTGTTTTTCATCGTTTTCTTGATGTTTAACATGCCTATGACAACCCAAGATTCGGCTTATTAATAATGTGAAAAAAGAAAAGACGTGGGAGTCTCTACTTCCTGCTTATCCCACGTTCAGGCTCTCGCATTGCCTCTCCCAAGGATAAGCAACGCAGTTAGCCCACGCCGTTCAATATCATATAAATGTATCCGCACGAAACGGATGGACATCATACAATACGCCCAACGTGGACGCCCCGGTTGCGCATCTTCTTGGGTTGACAAATTTGCGAGATTTGAACGTAGAAGATAACGTCCGTAAACGTCCTTTACCAAAATGTAGTGCCCCAGTCCAACCCCTTGTGGGCTAACCAGTGCGTGGCAAAGTTAACGCTTTTTTTATTAATATACAAATTTTTATATGAGATTGTTTGTCATATACAGAATAAGCCCCTCTGTAGAAAAACAACGTATGCGTTGGCTGATGTGATAAGAGAGAATACCCGAATGTATTAATTACATGATTTTCACCAACTTACCAAATCGATCGGCTTTTTTGTGGCAAAAGTGGTTATATCCTTTCGGATTTTCCTATGTTGTGGCCATTGTGGTTCGGGGTATAAGCTCTTCATGATGTGTTGAGATTATAATATTGATGTCCAATGCTACAATCATGCAATGGTAGGGTCATAGTCTTCTATGTTGCTATCCAAATAATTGGGTGATATTTGTTTT
>NZ_URNN01000044.1 GCF_900549175.1 uncultured Prevotella sp.
GCCTTTTCTATGGCGGCCACGCCGCGCATGCGGGCGGCAATCTCGGTGAATCCCTCTTCTTCAGCCTCGCGGGCCATGCGGTCGTACATGTCGGTCCACTCGTAGTTCTCGCCCTCGGCGGCGGCCTTCAGGTTGGTCATGGTGTCCTGAATGGCACCGCCCTCAAGATACTTGAACCACAGTTTGGCGTGCTCCTTCTCGTTGTTGGCTGTCTCTTCAAACAGGGCTGCAATCTGCACATAGCCGTCTTTCTTTGCCTTTGAGGCAAAATACGAATACTTGTTGCGTGCCATCGACTCTCCGGCAAAAGCCTCGAGGAGGTTCTTCTCTGTCTTTGTTCCTTTCAATGTTTTCATAATTCCGATATTTGTTTTATTGATAATACTTATTATATATACACTTAAAGTGTTCTTTTTCTGTTGCAAATATAGCGATAAACGCCGACAGCACCAACAAAAAAGCGATAGAATGAGTGTTGTGTATAATAGAAATTATCTATCATACCGGATATTGCTGGCCATTTTTTCGTATATTTGCAGGTGGAAACATTCATTTATCGCAAACATGACATTACAACAGTTGCAATACGTTACGGCCGTATGCCGCATGCGCCATTTCGCAAAAGCCGCAAAAGAATGTGGCGTGACGCAGCCCACTCTCAGTGCGATGATACGCAAGTTGGAGGACGAACTGGGTGTAACCCTGTTCGAGCGTTCGGCCCAACAGGTGGAACCCACGCCCGCCGGACTGATAGTGGCGGAGCAGGCTCAGGCAATGCTTAAGTGCGAGCGGCGCATAAAGGAGATGATAGCAGAGAGACAACAGTCTACCGCCGGCACCTTCCGGCTCGGCATACTGCCCACCATTGCGCCGTATCTCCTGCCGCGCTTCATGCCGGGGCTGCACAAGACGCATCCCGACATCAACATGCACGTGGTTGAGATGAAGACGGCCCGGCTGGCCGAAGCCCTCGTTCGCGGCGAGATAGATGCAGCCGTGGCGGTGAACATCGGCGGCCTGCCGAACCTGAAGCAGACGGTTCTCTTTTACGAACAGTTCGTCGGCTACGTATCGCGCGACAGCAACCTGTTCGGCAAGTCGCGCATCGTGGTTTCCGACTTGAAGCACGAACAGCTGTGGCTGCTTGAGGAAGGGCATTGTTTCAGAGACCAACTGGTGAGATTCTGCAACCTGAAGACGGCCGGAAACAGCAAGGCCAACTATCTGCTGGGCAGCATCGAGACATTCATGCGCATGGTCGAGCGGGGGCAGGGCGTCACGTTCATACCCGAACTGGCGCTGGAGCAGCTCACCGAACGGCAGAGGGAACTGGCGCGGCCGTTCGGTCTGCCCATCCCCGTGCGCGAGGTTGTCATGCTCACGGCAAAGAACTTTCTGCGCAAGTCGCTGCTCGACATCATCACGGACGCCGTCATGTCGAGCGTTCCAGAACGTATGCTGAAGATGAACAATACCGAACAGCGTATATGACAAGGACAATACTGACACTCAAATAAAACATTGCCAACATTCTAAAGTATATATATGATATGAAGAAAGGACTGGTGCTTGAGGGCGGAGCCATGCGCGGCCTATTCACGGCGGGCATACTCGACGTGATGATGGAGCGCGGGGTGAAGCCCGACGGGCTGATAGGCGTATCGGCGGGAGCGGCTTTCGGGTGCAACTACAAGTCGCGGCAGCCGGGGCGCGCCATACGTTACAACATGCGTTTTGCCGCCGACAGCCGTTACTGCGGCATAGGGTCGCTGGTGAAGACGGGCGACATATTCAACGCGGAGTTTGCCTACCATGTCGTTCCCACGCAGTACGATGTGTTCGACAACGTGTCGTTCGAGAGCAACCCCATGGAGTATTATCTCGTGTGCACCGATGTGCTGACGGGCCGTGCCGTATACAAGAGGTGCGACCGCGGCGGCCACGGGTTCTTCGAATGGGTGAGGGCGTCGGCCTCAATGCCCGTCGTGTCGGGGGTGGTCGATATAGACGGGCGCAAGTTGCTCGACGGAGGCGTGGCCGATTCGATACCTTTGGAGTATTTCGAAAGCATCGGGTACGGGCGCAATCTGGTGATACTGACACAGCCGGAGGGCTACGTCAAGCGCCCTATGAGGCTGATGCCGCTCGTGCGTTGGTGGCTGCGCAGGTATCCGGAGATGGCCGAAGCCATGGCCCGGCGCCACATCATGTACAACGCACAGCTCGATTATGTGCGGCGGGCCGAGCGCGAAGGCAGGTGCATTGTGGTGCGTCCCGCCGCCCCGTTGCCCATCGGCCACATATCGCACGATGCGGGGGAGATGCGCCGGGTGTACGACATCGGACGTGAAACCGGCATGCGGCGCATGGCGGAAATAGAGGAGTTGTTCGGCCGGTCGTGACGAAACGGCGGGCGGTCTTGCCATTATTTTTTAGATTTATTAAGCCAAAAGACGTACACTCATTAACAAAATTTCAGTAATTTTGCAGCTATGAGAATTGATATTATTACCGTATTGCCCGAAATGCTGGAGGGATTTGTAAACGAGTCGATACTGGCACGGGCACAGAAAAAGGGACTGGCCGAGATACATCTGCACAATCTGCGCGACTACACCAGCGACAAGTGGCGCCGTGTGGACGACTATCCGTACGGCGGATTTGCAGGAATGGTGATGCAGTGCGAGCCGATAGACAGGGCCATCTCGGCTCTGAAGGCCGAACGCGACTATGATGAAGTGATATTCACCTCGCCCGACGGCGAGCGGTTTGACCAGCATGTGGCCAACGAACTGTCGATGAAGGGCAACATCATCATACTCTGCGGCCACTACAAGGGTGTGGACCAGCGTGTGCGCGACCATCTGATAACGCGCGAGATAAGCATCGGCGACTATGTTCTGACGGGTGGCGAGCTTGCGGCTGCCGTGATGGCCGACGCCATTGTGCGTATAGTGCCGGGGGTGATAGGCGACGAACAGAGCGCATTGTCCGACTGTTTCCAGGACGACATGCTGTCGGCGCCCATCTACACGCGGCCTGCCGACTACAAGGGATGGAAGGTTCCGGACATACTGCTCAGCGGACACGAGGCCAAAATAAAGAACTGGGAGATGGAGCAGGCCATGGAACGCACGCGGCGTTTGCGCCCCGACCTGCTGAAGGATTAGGCCGTGAGACGGCCTGTACCTATTTATATATAGTGTCATTTACGGCATTATCCTTCGGGGGCGCTTCGGAAACGGGATATTACAATGTATGCGTATAATTTTAAAATAACAACAAAAACATTTCGATTATGAACGGAAAAGTAACGAAAGTGCCGGAGCTTGGCTTTGGCGAGGCCTTGAAACAGGCTTTGAACAACATCGTGCGGTTTGACGGACGCGCCCGCCGCTCGGAGTTTTGGTGGGTCATGCTGGCAGTGATAATTGCCTATATCGTGCTTGGTCTTATTCCTGTTGTGGGCGGACTTTGCAGCATTCTGCTGTTTTTGGCCATGATTCCGCTCACGTTCCGCCGCCTGCACGACACCGGACGCAGCGGATGGTGGTGCGGCATAGGTGTGATAGGCACCGTCGTAGGCTCCGCAGTTATTGGCTATAGTCTGTATAGTGCCATCGGCGTTGACTTGTTAAAGGAAATGGCTGGCGGCGAAGTGACTGACCCGACAGAACTGACAGAGGCTCTGACAGAATCGTCGGCAAGCCTGATGCCTATGGTTGTAGCCTATCTCATCGGCATAGTCTACCATATCATGATGATTGTATACATGTGTCTTGACAGCGAACCCACGGCCAACAAATACGGTCCTTCGCCCAAATACATAGCCGAAGAGACACCGGAAAGCCTCTGAGCGTAGCGCACGGCATGACAACTTGTGCCGGAAAACGTAATATGGCATAAGGCAGCAACATTTATTGAGCTGCCTTATGCCATATTTTTTGCGGTCATCTCAGCTTGTTGCGGTTGTAGTGGGGCGTGACGCGGCGGACGAAGAACAGCAGCGAGACGGTGCATAACACCGCTCCGGTGAGGTATACCATATAGAAAGTGAAGTGCTGGGCTATGATGCCGCTGCTCACAATACCTATGCCTATGCCCACATCCCACGCCGTAAGATAGGTGCTTGTGGCGGTGGCGCGGCGGTTGTTGGGCGCGAGATTGATGTAGAGGGAGTTCATGGCGGGGAACATAACGCCGAAACCCGTGCCGAGAAGCAGCGGCACCGTGAAGAACATTGCCGTGGCGGCAGACGGGCTTGACGCCACAACGAAGCGGCAGAGGCTGAGCAGGAGGAAGGCCGCAATGACGGGATAGTAGCCGAAGCGGATGCACTGGGTGATGTAACCGCGGTCTACTTTCCTGCCCGCCACAAGTCTCGACGCCCCCATGCCGGCGGCCATCAGCGTGAAGAAGAATCCTGTGGGCACGTCGAGATTTATCTCGCGGGCGTACATGGCCACGAAGTTGGTTGTGGCGCCATAGGGTATTGACAGCATGAAGAGCGATATGCTGACGGGTATTCCCTTCAGTAGTATGAAGCGGTCGAGGGATATCTTGGTTGCCGGGGCGGTGCGTCCGGCCGATGCCGGCTTGCGCGCCTTCACAGAAAGGGCGCATGCCAATCCGATGACACTTGCCGCCATACCGGCAAAGAATATGTTGTTGTAGCTCAGTTGGCCGTGGAGCATGAGGCCGGTCATGGGCCCGAGGGCCATGGCTATGTTGTTGGTCAGGCCGTAATAGCCCAGTCCCTCGCCGCGTCTGCTGCTCGGCATGATGTCTACGCAGAGCGTGTTGCCGCCCACGGTTACGCCTCCGAAGGCCACTCCGTGCATGGTTCGCAGGAGTATGAAGAGGGTGAGGGTGATGTCGGCCATGTATCCGAGGAACATGGCCACGCACGCCACGTAGCACGATATGTATATGGGTTTGCGCGGAAACCTGTCCATGAGAAAACCGGAAAAGGGGCGCACGCAGAGGCAGCTCGCCGTGTAGCAGCTCAAAATTATGCCGATGGTGGTCGTGGGACAGGCGTATGTCTCTTTCAGATAAAACGGAAGTACGGGCACGAGCAGCCAAAATCCGAAGAAAAACAGGAAGTTGGCCGCCAGTATGCAGATGTAGCTCGGGGTGAAAAGTCTGTCTTTTGCCATTGTCTTTTATATAACAAAGCGCGGAGACACAAAGGTTTTCGGGGTGAAAAGTCTTTGTGGCTCCGCTTGATAGCGTTGGTTTGTATGTGTCTCGGTGCCTTAGTTGGCCGACTCAAACTCCTTCAGGAAACGTGTGTCGTTCTCTGAGAACATGCGCAAGTCGCTCACCTGATACTTCAGATTGGTGATGCGCTCAACGCCCATACCGAAGGCATAGCCGCTGTAAACCTTGCTGTCGATGCCGCACTGCTCGAGAACGTTGGGGTCGACCATGCCGCATCCCAGTATCTCCACCCATCCGGTGTGCTTGCAGAAGCCGCATCCCTTGCCGCCGCAGATGTGGCACGATATGTCCATCTCGGCACTTGGCTCTGTGAAGGGGAAGTAACTCGGGCGCAGGCGTATCTTTGTGTCGGTGCCGAACATCTCGCGTGCGAACGACAGGAGCACCTGCTTGAGGTCGGTGAACGACACGTTCTTGTCTACATAAAGTCCTTCCACCTGATGGAAGAAGCAGTGGGCGCGGGCCGTTATGGCCTCGTTGCGGTATACGCGGCCGGGAGCTATGATGCGTATGGGCGGCTGCGAGTTTTCCATGAAGCGTGCCTGTACGGAGCTGGTGTGGCTGCGCAGCACCATGTTCTTGGTCACGTCGCCGGTCTGGCTCTGCTCGACGAAGAACGTATCCTGCATGTCGCGCGCGGGATGGTCGGCCGCAAAGTTCATCTTTGTGAACACGTGCAGGTCGTCTTCCACCTCCGGTCCGTCGGCAAGGACAAAGCCCATGCGCGAGAAAATGTCGATGATTTCGTTGGTGACGATGGTCAGCGGGTGGCGTGTGCCGAGGCGTACGGGGTAGGGCGAGCGCGTGAGGTCGATGTTGAGACTGTCACTTTCGGCTGTCTCAAACTGCTCCTTGAGGGCGTTGATGCGCTCTATGGCCGTTTGCTTCAGTTCGTTTATCTTCATTCCCACTTCCTTTTTCTGCTCTGCAGGCACGTTGCGGAAGTCGGCCATGAGGGCTGTTATCTCACCTTTCTTACTGAGATATTTCAGTCGCAGAGCCTCTATTTCTTCGGCGCTGTTTGCGCTCAGGTTCTGCACTTCGTTGAGAAGATTTTCTATTTTGTCGAGTATCATAATTGCAATGAATTATAAATTTGTTGCAAAGGTAATCTTTTTGTACCGAATATTGGGCATAAATCAAAATAAAGTTGTACTTTTGCGCAAATTTGAGAGGCGGAACTTATTCCGGTATATAAATGAGAAAGTTTTTAATAGCGATTTTTGCATCGGTTCTGCTGATGCTTTCGTGTAAAGGCGTAAAGACGGCGGGGGATGACGGTATGGCACCGGCTGATTCGGTGGCGGCGGCCGATACGGCGGCTGTTGACACCATGGAGCAGCTTATTTCAGACACACCCATGCCGAAAGCTGCCGACGAACTCTTTGACGACTTCTTCTTTAATTATGCCGCCAACCGCAGGTTACAGTTGGAGCGCACAAGGTTTCCGTTGCCTGTAACGACGGGGGAACGCGTTGACTCGATAGAGAAACGCAAGTGGAAGACGGAGCATTTTTTCATGCACCAGGGCTATTACACGCTGCTGTTCCCTAACTACAGACAGATGGAACTGGTGAAAGACACCGCTGTATGTCATGTAGTGGTGGAGAGCATTCATTTCGACATCAAGACCGTCAAGCAGTATATATTCGACCGTATCGGCGGTTTGTGGATGCTTGATGCCATAAACATCATTCCTCTTTATAAGAGTGAGAATGTCTCTTTCCTTAATTTCTACCGTAGTTTTGTGACCGATTCTACGTTCCAGACCGAGAGTATTCATGATCCGGTACAGTTTGTCGGACCCGATCCGGATGACGATTTCGAACAGATGGAGGGTGTCATCAGTCCGGATTCATGGCCGGCTTTCGCTCCTGAACTGCCGCAGTCGATGATATACAACATCAATTACGGCCAGAAGACAGGCAAAAGCAACCGGGTGATATTCATGATGCGGGGCATCTCAAACGGTCTTGAGATAGAGCTTACATTTGAGCGTAAGGAGGGAAAATGGATGCTGGTAAAAATGATGACTTAGTCTGTGATTATGAAAGATATTGCAAATTATGACCTTACCGCGCACAACACGTTCGGCATAAAGGCGCGTTGCCGCCGTTTCATAGAGTTCGACACTGTCGGCGAACTGCGTGCCGTGTTGTCCGGTCTGACTGAAGCCGACAAGCCGTTGCTTGTATTGGGCGGTGGAAGCAACCTTCTTCTTACCAGGGATTATGAGGGAACGGTTCTTCATTCTGCCATACGCGGAATTGCTGTTGACGGCACGGTCGATGCCGCCGCCGGCAGTGTCATGGTGCGTGTGGGCAGCGGTGAGACGTGGGACGATTTCGTTTCGCTGTGCATATCCAAGGGTTGGCATGGCGCAGAGAACCTTTCTCTCATCCCGGGTGACGTGGGTGCGAGTGCCGTTCAGAACATCGGCGCTTATGGAGTTGAGGTGAAAGACATTATATATAAGGTGGAGGCGATGGAGATTTCCACCGGCAATATGGTGTCGTTCGGCGCGGATGAGTGCGGCTACGGGTACAGGCAAAGCCGCTTCAAGAACGAGTGGAAGGGGCGTTATGTGATAACCCACGTCACTTACCGGCTGTACACGGCATTTGTTCCGCGCCTGGATTATGGCAACATTTGTGCCGAACTTCAGCGTCGGTGCATTGCCAAACCTACGGCGGAACAGCTTCGCAGCGTCATCGTGGATATGAGACAGGCCAAGTTACCCGACTATAGGATAGAGGGCAATGCCGGAAGTTTCTTCATGAATCCGGTGGTGACACGTGAGAAGTATGAAGAGATTGCCGCTGAGTATGGTGATGCCGGTGTGCCTCATTATATCGTTGACGACCGTCATGTGAAGATACCGGCAGGATGGATGATAGACCAATGCGGATGGAAGGGGCGCTCGCTTGGCCGTGCCGGGGTTCATGCCCGTCAGGCATTGGTGCTTGTCAACCGTGGCGGAGCTACCGGCAACGACATCGTTGCGCTGTGTGAGGCGGTGAGAAGTGACGTGAAGAAGAAGTTCGGCATAGACATTCATCCGGAGGTTAATATCGTATGAAAGTGACATTCCTCGGCACCGGGACAAGCAGCGGCGTGCCCACGATAGGCTGCGGTTGTGATGTTTGCACGAGTTCCGACCCGCGCGACACCCGCACCCGTTGCTCCGCACTTGTGGAGACAGACACCACGCGCGTGCTCATCGACTGCGGGCCTGACTTCCGCCAGCAGATGCTCCGACAGCCGTTTCGGCGTATCGACGGCATACTTGTCACTCATGCCCATTATGACCATGTAGGTGGTATCGACGATGTGCGGCCTTTCTGCAAGTTCGGCGATGTGGATGTGTATGCCGACAGGCATGCCGCCGAAGGGTTGCACACCACCTTCCCGTATTGTTTTGCAAAGGAGAAATATCCCAATATCCCTGAAATAAGGCTCCATGTTATAGCTCCGCATGAGCCTTTTGCCATAGGAGACATCGGTGTCCTGCCGTTTGAAGTGATGCACGGACGCATGCCGATACTCGGCTATCGCTTCGGAAGTTTTGCCTATATCACCGACATGAAGAGCATGTGCGACGGCGAATTGCAGTATCTTGAGGGTGTGGAAGTGCTTGTGGTCAATGCCTTGCGCTTTGTCAAGGAACATCATTCGCATCAGCTTGTGGCCGATGCCGTGGGCTTTGCACGCCGTGTCGGTGCACGCCGTACGCTGCTGATACATTCCAGTCACCATATCGGACGTCATGAAGAGGTCAACGGAATGTTGCCCGAAGGTGTCGAAATGGCTTATGACGGTCAGGTGCTGTTTGTATGAAATGTCTGGCGTCGCAGGCTAAAGGTAATCGTGGTATGGTTATTTCTTTTTCCTTCTGAAAAGTCTGTCGTACTGTTTCATAAGCTTGCGTGCGAGCATGAAGGCATCAAAAGCCATGACGCTTTTGCTTATGATGCCGGCAATGAGTTCGCCTCTGCTGCTTTCTTTCTTCTCGGTGAACAGCCCGTGCCATATATTTTCTATCGTTTCCGACTTGCCGCGAATCTCTTCACGCAGTGCGTTCTTGCGCATTTCCAGTTCTTCGAGTGAGTTGAAACTGTATTTATTGTCTGTTACCATGTCTTTCAGATGTTCCTGTATATAATATAATGTAGTATCAAACAAGATTGTGACTGCCCCGTCCGCATGACTTGCGGAAAGCGTTCAGTTCAACAGTATGCCGGTCATGAATCTGATGAGAGGCCTTTCTATAAGTTTTTTACGGAATATAATCGTCAGCACAATCATCAGAAGGAAGAAGGCGGACACTATGGCGTATGCTCCGGCAATGCCGGTGACGGGAGCCATCCAATATACGGCGGCAAACGAAAAGTAGAATAGTATGGCTATTGTAAGCAAAAGAATGATGATGGAAAAGATGAGTGCCGTGAGTATCTTTACCATCTTGTCGATTACATCGAACTTCAGATATTCCTTCTGAAGTCCGATATAATCTTTGAGCACTTCTATCAGTTGTGCTACTGATTCAACGTTTTTGTCGCTTGATAACATAACTTATATATTATGCTCTGTTCTTGTTTCTTGTCTAACTGTGGCTTATAAAGACGGCGCAGCATCCTTAATGTCATCCACCAAGTCGCCCACTTCCTTGCGTGTCAGCTTGATATTGTGTTTCTGAAGAAAGTCGTCAACAGCGTCTGTAATCTTCTCACGTGTTTCCTTTCCCTTCTCGGGAGCGAGCAACAAACCTACTGCGGCGCCGGCGATTGCCCCGCCTAAAAATGCGCCAATGTAACCTAAGCTTTTCATAATTCTGATAATTTAATTAGTTAAACATTCTTTTATTACACGAAGGCCGCCGCAACAACATCGGTGTTTTGTGTGCCCAAGTCGCTTGCATGGCAACACTTCGACGAATTCGTTGGGCAAATGTACGCAATCTTTTCTGAAATAAGGCACATCTCACTATCATTTTTTGTTAAAACCCCTGTATTTTCGGCATTTAACAAACTTTATGTGCCAACATCATTTGCTTTTGAATGATATTTCGTAACTTCGCAAAAATATTTTCGAAAACGTAAAGTCTAATTAAATAAGGTATTGAAAAAAATGAAGAAGTACATGGTATTGTGTGCGGGATTGTTTGCTGCGGCAGCCTTTACCGGATGTAAGTCGAGTGAAAGCGCTTATAAGAAAGCTTATGAGAAGGCCAAGGCGCAGGAGACGGCACAGCAGCCCGTAGAACCCACACAGGCAGAAGAAGTGAATGTTGTCACCCCTATAGTGGAGAAACCTGCAACAGAAACAACAGTGATAGACAACACAGACAATGTGCAGGTGCGCCAGGAGCGCGTGTCGGTTATCAGCGGTAGCGGTCTGAAGAGCTTCAGCGTAGTTGTCGGTTCGTTCTCCGTTATAGCCAATGCAGAGGGTCTTTACCAGCGCTTGAAGTCGGCCGGATACGATGCACAGATAGCTAAGAACGACGATCGCAACATGTATCGTGTCATTGCGGCTACATTTGACAATAAGGCAGACGCCGCTGCAAGCCGCAATGAGTTCCGTGCCAAGTATCCCGACGCATGGTTGCTCTTCAACGGTCAGTAAGCGGACACACATTGATACGATAGTGGCACGTATACTTTCTATTGATTACGGGAAGAAGCGTACAGGTCTGGCAGTCACCGATCCTCTCCGGATTATCGCGGGAGGATTGGCGACTGTGCCTACATCAGGGCTGTATGAGTACCTCTGTGATTATGTTTCGCGTGAGCCGGTTGAACGCATTGTCATTGGCAAACCATTGCAGCCGAACGGTGAACCGAGCGAGAATTTCGCGCGTGTGCAGCAGTTTGTCAACAGATGGCGCAAGGCCATGCCGTCCGTTCCGATAGAATATTACGACGAGCGCTTTACCTCCGTGCTCGCCCATCGGGCCATGATAGACGGCGGTTTGGGGCGTAAGGCGCGTCAGGACAAGGCTCTTGTTGATGAAATCAGTGCCACCATCATTCTGCAGGATTACATGAGAGGGCACCCTAATGTGTGACGGCATCATCCTGACAGTACAAAAATATCAGTTTATTTCATATTAACGACAAGCAATCAGAACAGTGATATTACCTATATATATATACGGGCAACCGGTATTGAGAAAGGTTGCCGAGGATATTCCTGAAGATTTTCCGGGATTGAAAGAATTGATTAAGGATATGTTCGAGACGCTTACCGAATCTGACGGAGTGGGTTTGGCCGCACCTCAGATAGGTAAGGCCATACGTGTTGTGGTCATTGACCTCGATGTTCTTTCGGAAGATTTGCCAGAATATAAGGATTTCCGCCGTGCATACATAAACCCGCACATCATTGAATACGATGAGACGGAGACTGAAGCAATGGAAGAAGGATGCCTCAGTCTGCCGGCAATACACGAGAAAGTGGTGCGTCCGAAGCGTATACATGTACGGTATCTCGATGAAGACATGCAGCCGCACGACGAGTGGGTGGACGGTTATCTCGCCCGTGTCATGCAGCACGAGTTCGACCATCTTGACGGAAAGGTGTTCATCGACCGCATATCGTCATTGCGCAAGCAGTTGATAAAGAGCAAGCTCCGCTCCCTGCTTCAGGGCCGGTTCCGTTGCGGATACAAGACCAAGGCGGCGGTCAGGAGGTAGGATTTGTGTGTACAGGGCTCGTAAGTGCAGAGGTATGAGTGCTGGGTAATGATGTCTGATTGCCTGAACTTCATCACTCTCTTAACAGAAAACGAAGTTTTATGCGTAGAAAGATTGTAAGTCTGATAACAACATTCATTCCGGTTGTCTGCATTGCACAGTTCAATACCGACCGCTTGGTGACGATAGGGCGCAGTGCGCTTTATTACGAAGACTACGTTCTTTCCATGCAATATTTCAACCAGGCCATCAGTGCCAAGCCCTATCTTTACGAGCCGTGGTTCTTCCGCGGCGTGGCAAAGTATTACCTCGACGACTATGTTGGTGCCGAGAATGACTGTTCGGAGGCCATCAAACGCAACCCGTATGTGGTGAACATCTACGAGTTGCGCGGTTTGGCCCGTATCAGACAGAACAAGTTTGACGAGGCCGCGGCCGACTATATACGCGCCTTGAAGTATGCTCCCGACAACCAGAGCCTGTGGCACAACCGTGTTCTCTGCCGCATACAGCAGAAGAATTTCGGGCAGGCGCATCTCGATCTTGACACCATGCTCACCCGATGGAGCACATACGCACGCGGCTACTCGATGCGGGCCGAGGTGTATCTGCTTCAGAAAGACACCGTGCGTGCCGTCGAGGCTCTCGACCGCAGCCTCGAACTCGACCCCTACGATGGCGGCACATGGTCGGCGGCGGCTGTCATAAGCCTGTCGCGCAGCGACTGGCCCGAAGCGGAAAAGCGCCTTGACAAGGCCATTCACCTTGTGCCGAAGCAGGCCGGCAACTACATTAACCGTGCCCTGGTGCGTGTCAACCGCAACAACTTGCGCGGTGCCATGGCCGACTACGACACGGCACTCGACCTCGAACCCAACAATTTCCTCGGCCATTACAACCGCGGTTTGCTGCGTGCGCAGGTGGGAGACGACAACCGTGCCATCACCGATTTCGACTTTGTGCTCGGTCTTGAGCCCGACAACATGATGGCTTTGTTCAATCGTGCACTGCTGCTTGACAAGACCGGCGACCTGCAAGGCGCCATACGCGACTACACAAAGGTAATCGACAAGTACCCGAACTTCTGGACCGGCCTGCATTACCGTGCCGGGTGCTATCGCCGTCTCGGCATGACACGTCAGGCGGAGATGGACGAATTCCGTATATACAAGGCCCGGCTGTACAAGTCTCTTTACGGCAAACAGCCGCGCCTTGACAAGGAACAGATGCGAAAACGCAGCGATGCAGACCCCGACAAGTACAACCAGCTCGTAGTGGCAGACGAGCAGGAGGTTGAGCACGAGTACGAAAGCGACTATCGCGGACGCGTGCAGAACCGCCGTGCCGACATGGCTTTCATGCCAATGTACGAATTGTCTTACGAGCAGCACCGCACGGAAGTGAAGCCGTTCATGGCCTTTGACAGTCAGGTGGAGGCGTTCAACAGCAAGGCACGCCCCGCCGACCGGATTTATGTCAACTGCGTGCCGGCCAAACTCGACGAAAAGCGCTCTGCCGTTTACTTCTCGCGCATCGACAGTCTGACGTCCGTCCTGTCTTACGGCGACGCCCCGTCGCGTACCGCCACATTGTTGCGGAGGGCCGTAGCCTACTCGGTGATACAGAATTTCGAGAGTGCCATAGAAGACCTTTCCGCCGTCCTGCTTGCCGACAGCACATCGGCGATGGCATATTGGCAGCGTGCCGTATGCCGGTCGAAGATGGAACGGTTTGAGGCTTCGCAGGGTTCAGGCGCCACGGAAATGGCATCGGCGGCGGTGACGGCCGACTTTTCGGCGGCCATTGCCCACAATCCGCAGTGCGCATACCTCTATTACAACCGCGGCAACGTGTACGCTTCGTGCAAGGATTATGCGAAGGCCATCGAGGATTATGGCCGTGCCCTCTCGCTCGACGGCAATCTTGCCGAGGCTTATTACAACCGCGGGCTTGCCTGTTTGCTGTCGGGGCGCACGCAGGAAGGCATCAACGACCTGAGCAAGGCCGGAGAGTCGGGACTGTATACGGCTTACAGTGTGATAAAGAAATATAGCAAGAAATGAAAAAGAGTATTATACCGTTGGCCTTTGCGCTCGGCTTGTGCGTTCCGGCCGGTGCCCAAATCCAGGCTCTGAAGGGGCTTGCCTCAATGGCAATACCCAACTCCGGACTTGAAGAGATACGCGGTGAGGTGGTCGCCCTGACTGCCGATGTGACGAAAGACGTGGAAACACTGACCGCCGTCAATGCCGGATTTCCGTTCCTTTCCGACTCCATAGACGTGATGAAACGCCGTGCCTCCGCTGCCGGCATAACCCTTGATGTGCAGATGGGCACCCTGCCGCAGTTGTCGGCCGACGGATATACGATGACTGTTTTCGACGAAGAGAAATACAACAAGCTCGGCAAGGTGAAGAAGATGGCCTATCTCTCGAAGGTGCACAAGGCGCTGCGCGGCGAGCATGAACGTTATTCTGCGCTCATAAGGGAAGCCGGCGGCAAGACAAAAGAGGTGCTTGACTTCTTCGGACAGACGGACCGTCAGATACGTTCGGCCGAGATTAAGAGAGGCGGTGTGCGCGATACGGTGCCCGCACTTGATGCCGGCAAGCGCGTGGCTATAGAGCAGATGAAGAACAAGTTCATGGCCTACGACAGCCGCATCCTCGTTCCTTAGAGTATTGTATATGCAACTTCATGGAGTTAAGGAGTTAAAGGGGGTAAAGGAAGTTAAGGAGTTAAAGGGAGTTAAAGGGAGTTAAGGAGTTAAAGGGAGTTAAGGAGTTAAGCCAAATGTTACGGCAATAATTTCTGCTCATAAAGCTATTGGCTTAACTCCTTAACTCCCTTTAACTCCTTAACTCCCTTTAACTCCTTAACTCCTTGACTCCATTTAACTCCCCAAGTTGAGTATTTGGGCAAATTTAGTCTATAATAATGTTAAATTGGCCCATACCGATAAAAAACACAATTAAAGTGTAACTGTTTTATAAAAAATGGTTACCTTTGCCACCGTTTAAACCAAAACATATATTGTAGATATGATTAACATTAAGTTTCCTGACGGTTCTGTTCGCTCGTATGAGCAGGGCGTAACAGGATTGCAGATTGCCGAAAGCATATCACCGGCTTTGGCCCGCGACGTATTGGCCTGCGGAGTGAATGGTGAAACAGTAGAACTTAATCGTCCGATAAACGAAGACTCGGCCATCGCACTCTACAAGTGGGATGATGACGAGGGCCGCCACGCCTTCTGGCACACCTCAGCCCACTTGCTGGCCGAGGCGTTGCAGGAGCTTTATCCCGGCATACAGTTCGGGTTCGGTCCCGCCATCGAGAACGGATTCTTCTACGACGTGCTGCTGAAAGACGGCGAGTCAATCAAGGAGTCTGACTTCCCCAAGATTGAAGCCAAGATGAAAGAGCTGGCCGGAAAGAAGGAACCCGTCGTGCGCAAGGAGGTGGCCAAGGCCGACGCACTGGCCGAATTCGGTGCCGCCGGGCAGACATACAAGTGCGAACACATCGACCAGGACCTCGAGGACGGCACGATAACCACCTATACCCAGGGTGCCTTCACCGACCTCTGTCGCGGTCCGCACCTTCTCAACACGGGCGCCATCAAGGCCATAAAGCTGACAAGCGTGGCCGGAGCCTTCTGGCGCGGCGACGCCACACGCGAGCAGATGCAGCGTCTCTACGGCATTTCGTTCCCCAAGAAGAAGATGCTCGACGAGTATCTCGTGATGATTGAAGAGGCAAAGAAGCGCGACCACCGCAAGATAGGCAAGGAGATGGAGCTCTTCATGTTCTCCGAGAGGGTGGGCAAGGGACTGCCCATTTGGCTGCCGAAGGGCACCGAGCTGCGCCTGCGCCTGCAGGACATGCTGCGCAAGATACAGAAGCGCTACGGCTATCAGGAGGTGATAACGCCGCACATCGGCTCGAAGAACCTCTACGTAACGAGCGGCCACTACGCCCATTACGGCAAAGACTCGTTCCAGCCGATACACACTCCCGAGGAAGACGAGGAGTATATGCTCAAGCCGATGAACTGCCCGCACCACTGCGAGGTGTTCGCATGGAAGCCGCGCTCGTATAAAGACCTGCCCCTGCGCATAGCAGAGTTCGGCACTGTCTACCGTTACGAGCAGAGCGGCGAGCTTCACGGCCTCACCCGCGTGCGCTCGTTCACACAGGACGACGCCCACATCTTCTGCCGTCCCGACCAGGTGAAGAGCGAGTTCCTGCGCGTGATGGACATCATCCAGACCGTGTTCTCCACGTTCAACTTCTCCGACGACAACGTTGAGGTGCAGATTTCGCTGCGCGACCCCGACGACCACGAGAAGTACATCGGCAGCGACGAGGTTTGGGCATCGGCCGAACAGGCCATCATCGAGGCCTGCCGCGAGAAGGGGCTCAAGGCAAAGGTGGAGTACGGCGAGGCCGCTTTCTACGGTCCGAAGCTCGACTTCATGGTGAAAGACGCCATCGGCCGCCGCTGGCAGCTGGGCACCATACAGGTGGATTACAACCTGCCGCAGCGCTTCAAGCTGGAGTACACCGACGAAGACAACCTGAAGAAGACTCCGGTTATGATTCACCGCGCCCCGTTCGGCTCGATGGAGCGTTTCTGCGCCGTGCTCATCGAGCACACGGCAGGCCACTTCCCGCTCTGGCTCACCCCCGATCAGGTGGCCATACTGCCCATCTCCGAGAAGTTCAACGACTATGCCGCCCGTGTGGCAGACGAGCTTGACCGTGCCGGAGTGCGCGCAACGGTGGACAAGCGCAACGAGAAGATAGGCCGCAAGGTGCGTGACAACGAGCTCAAACGTATTCCCTATATGGTAATCGTGGGCGAGAAGGAACAGGCCGACGGCACCGTCAGCGTGCGCAAGCAGGGCTCCGAGGAGCGCGGCGTCATGACCATAGCCGAGTTCGCAGCCAAGATTAACGGCGAGGTTGCAGAGCAGCTCAAGGCCACTGACATACGTCCGAAATGACACACGTGCGGCGTATTCTTGAATATGCCGCTGCCGGATTGACATACCGTTTATGGGTCATGTGTGGTGGATTGCGCCGCACGTGACCCATAGTTTTTTGTCTTCTTCCCTTCGTGCATGTTGAATATCTTCTTAAAAAAACGCACTTTCTTTTTCGTGAAATAGAAAATTGCGGTGCCTTTCCACGCCTTCACGGCACACGTTTTCATACTTTTTCGGGGCAAAACACCCTGTGTTGCACTCCGTTTTGGGTTGTTCCGCACACCATTTTGGTGTAATTGGGGTGCAATATACGTCGTTTTGAGATGCGAAAGAGGCCGTTTTGAAGTCCGAAAGAGGCCGTTTTGCACTTCAATATGGGCCGTTTCGGGATGCAAAACGGCCTATATTGAAGCGTGTGCGGGGCCGCCGCCGGGTGCATCGCCGTAACTGCCTGACAGTCAGCACTCCCTGTTTGCGCAGAAAAATCGCCGTTTTCGGCCTGTAGCGGGCGGGAGACGATTTTGTGGCGGAGAACGAAGTGAATTGTAAAAATAATTAGATAGTGAGAATAAATCAAGTAAAAAAACAGAAAAATATTTTGTTAATTGTCTGAATTATTGTACCTTTGCACCCGATTTCTATAAAACAGTTGAATGAAGAATGACAAAATAAAGAATCAGTATCGTGTCAACGAGCAGATACGAGTACGTGAAGTCCGCATCGTAGGAGACAGCGGATCGACAGTTGTTCCCACGCGTCAGGCGTTGGACATGGCACGTGATCAGGGCGTGGATTTGGTTGAAATATCCCCCAATGCCAACCCTCCGGTTTGTCGTCTCATCGACTATTCCAAGTTCCTCTACCAGCAAAAGAAGCGCGCCAAGGAGATGAAGGCGAAGCAAGTGAAGGTGGAGGTGAAGGAAATCAGGTTCGGACCGCAGACCGACGAGCACGACTATCAGTTCAAGTTGAAGCACGCCAAGGAGTTTCTTGAGGATGGAAACAAGGTCAGGGCATACGTGTTCTTCCGCGGACGCTCTATCCTCTTTAAGGAGCAGGGTGAGGTTCTGCTGCTCCGTTTCGCCAACGATTTGGAGGAATACGGCAAGGTTGAGTCCATGCCGTCGCTCGAAGGCAAGAAGATGTTCATCTATCTTGCGCCGAAGAAGGCGGGAGTGGCAAAGAAGAGCCAGCAGGCAATGGACCGCGAGAAGAAGGCGGCCGTGGCCAAGGATGCCGGCCGTCAGACGGAGGCGGAGGACGTGACGGTGCCCGCCAACGGCGGAATGTTTGCCAATGCGAAGATAAGTGCCGAGGCTTTGGCCAAGCTCACGAACAAGGATTAAGCAGTAAAAAAGTGCGTAACGCCCGGTATATGCGTTGCCACAATATTAATAACAACAATTAAAACATTAAAAACAATGCCAAAAGTAAAGACAAATTCCGGCGCGAAGAAGAGATTCAGTTTCACCGGTACGGGTAAGATCAAGAGACATCACGCTTACCACAGTCACATCCTGACCAAGAAGACAAAGAAGCAGAAGCGCAATCTTGTTCACGACACAATCGTGGATCAGAGCAACAAAAAGCAGGTGCGCGACCTGTTGTGTCTCCGTTAATTACCTATTGTCAAACATTTAAAGTAAGAAAATTATGCCAAGATCAGTTAATCATGTTGCTTCAAGAGCAAAGAGAAAGAGAATTTTAAAGCTTACACGCGGTTACTTCGGTGCCCGCAAAAATGTTTGGACGGTTGCCAAGAACACTTGGGAGAAAGGTCTCACATACGCATATCGCGACCGTCGTGCTAAGAAGCGCAACTTCCGTTCGCTGTGGATTCAGCGTATCAATGCCGCCGCCCGTCTGGAGGGTATGAGCTATTCGGCACTGATGGGTGCACTGAACAAGGCCGGTATCGAAATCAACCGCAAGGTGCTTGCCGACCTCGCAGTGAACAATCCCGAGGCTTTCAAGGCCATCGTGGCAAAGGTTAAGTAATCTCTGTCCGGATAAGGGACGGATAAATACAGGCGCGCCGCAGTCGATATGATTGCGGCGTGCTTTTTGTCATACCACCATAAGGTCGCTCATTATCATGTCGCTGACGAAGAGTCCGCGGCGTGTCAGCCGCAGACGGCCGTCGGGTGTGTGTTCGAGCATGCCGTCGCCGATGTATTTGCGGGCGGCGGCGAGACATGTGTTGAGGTATCTCTCTCCGAAGTTGCGGGCGAGGTAGTCGAGCGATATGCCCTCCGATGTGCGCAGGCGGAGCATCACGGTGTCGTTGTAGCGGGTGTCGCGGTCGAGGATTTCGCGTTCGGCGGGCAGCTCGCCGCGCTCTATGGCGGTCATGTATCCGTCGATGTCGGCCACGTTCCATTGCCGGCTTGCGCCGTCGAACGAGTGGGCCGCCGCCCCGATGCCCATGTACGGAACCGCCGTCCAGTAGCCGCTGTTGTGGCGTGAGCGCCGGCCGGGGCGTGCAAAATTGCTTATCTCATAGTGTTCGTAGCCGGCCGCGGCGAGCCTGTCGGTGAGTGCCGAGTACATGGCGGCGCTCAGTTCCTCGTCCGCCTCCTTTATCTTTCCTTCGGTGAGCATGCGGTGGAGTGGGGTGTCCTCCTCGAAAGTGAGGCAGTAGGCCGACAGATGCTCGACGCCGAGAGCCAGTGCGCGGTCGATGTCGTTGCGCCATCCGTCCATCGTCTCGCCCGGAAAACCGTACATGAGGTCGATGCTTATGTTGTCGATGCCGGCGTGGCGCAGCAGCGTTACGGCCCGCCGTATGTCGCCGGACGTGTGGCGGCGGCGGATGAACTTCAGCATGTCGTCGTTGAAAGTCTGCGCCCCCATGCTCACACGGTTTACCGGCAGGCGGCCTATCATGGCGGCATACTCCGGCGTTATGTCATCGGGATTGCACTCCATCGTTATCTCCGTGGCCCCGCTGCAGTCTATGTTGCCGAACAGTTGCGCGAGCTGTTCTTCGTCGAGGAGGCTCGGCGTGCCCCCACCTATATATATAGTACGCACCGGTTCGTGCAGATAGTCGCGGCGAATGGCCAGTTCGCGGCACAGTGCACCGGTGTATCTGCGGCGCAACGCGCGGCGTGTGGTGGAGTAGAATCCGCAGTAGATGCACCGGCTTGCGCAGAAAGGAATGTGTATATATAGTCCTGCCATTGTCTGAATTTTAATGCAAAAATACTAATATTGTTTAATTGGATGTGCATTATTGCCCGATTTTTTTGTTATTCTCGTGGAAATTTCATAACTTCGGAGCCGAAATAACATGACCAATCAGTATCAACTTAAATCTACCAACGATATGAAAGTATATCAGACGAACGAGATTAAGAACATAGCGTTGCTCGGCAACGACGGTTCGGGTAAGACAACCCTCACGGAATCATTGCTCTACGAGGCAGGTATCATACAGCGTCGCGGACGCATCACGGCAAAGAACACCGTGAGTGACTATTTCCCCGTGGAGCAGGAATACGGCTATTCAGTGTTCTCTACAGTGTATCATGTGGAGTGGAACAACAAGAAACTGAACATCATCGACTGCCCGGGCTCTGACGACTTCGTGGGTGCCGCCATGACAGCGCTCAACGTTACCGATACGGCTGTGCTGCTGTTGAACGGACAGTACGGCCCGGAAGTGGGCACGCAGAACCATTTCCGCTACACCGAAAAATTGAAGAAACCCGTCATCTTCCTTGTAAACCAGCTCGATTCGGAGAAGTGCGACTATCATAATGTGCTGGAGCGCCTAACCGAAATATACGGCCCGAAGGTGGTGCCCGTGCAGTATCCGCTGAATGAGGGACCGGGATTCAATGCGCTCATCGACGTGCTTCTGATGAAGAAATACTCGTGGGGACCCGAAGGCGGAGCGCCCACGATAGAGGATATCCCCGCAGAGGAGATGGAAAAGGCTATGGAAATGCACAAGGCTCTTGTGGAGGCCGCGGCCGAAAACGACGAGACGCTGATGGAGAAATTCTTCGAAGAGGAGACCCTTACGGAGGATGAAATGCGCGAAGGCATACGCAAGGGACTTGTCACACGCAGCATCTTCCCCGTGTTCTGCGTATGCGCAGGCAAGGATATGGGCGTGCGCCGGTTGATGGAATTCCTCGGAAACGTGGTTCCTTTCGTTGACGAGATGCCCAAGGTGCACAACACCCGCGGTGAGGAAATCACCACCACGACCGACGGACCGACGTCGCTCTACTTCTTCAAGACGGGAGTTGAGCCGCACATCGGCGAGGTTTGCTACTTCAAGGTGATGAGCGGAAGCGTGAAGGCCGGTGACGAACTGACCAACGCCGACCGCGGTTCGAAGGAGCGTCTGGGGCAGATTCTTGTCTGTGCCGGTGCCAACCGCCAGCCCGTCGACTGCCTCAATGCGGGCGACATAGGCTGTGCCGTGAAGCTGAAGGATGTGAAGACGGGCAACACTCTCAACGGTAAGGACTGTGAAAACCGTTTCGACTTCATCAAATATCCCAACTCGAAGTTCTCCCGTGCCATAAAGGCAGTGAACGAGGCCGACACGGAAAAGATGATGGCGGCGCTGCTTAAGATGCGTCAGGAAGACCCCACATGGGTGGTGGAGCAGAGTAAGGAGCTGCGCCAGATTATCATTCACGGTCAGGGAGAGTTCCATCTGCGCACGCTGAAGTGGCGTATGGAGAACAACGAAAAGATACAGGTGAAGTTTGAGGAGCCCAAGATACCGTACCGCGAGACCATAACCAAGGCCGCACGCGCAGACTACCGACACAAGAAGCAGTCGGGTGGCGCGGGACAGTTTGGCGAGGTTCACCTCATCGTCGAGCCTTATGCAGAGGGCATGCCCGACCCGACGGTGTTCAAGTTCGGCGGTCAGGAGTACCGCATGAACATAAAGGGCCGTGAGGAAATCGACCTCGAGTGGGGCGGAAAGCTCGTGTTCATCAACTCCGTTGTGGGCGGTGCCATCGACACCCGCTTCATGCCGGCCATACTGAAGGGTGTGATGGAGCGTATGGAACGCGGTCCGCTGACAGGCAGCTATGCCCGCGACGTACGCGTTATTGTATATGACGGCAAGATGCACCCGGTAGATTCAAACGAGCTTTCGTTCATGCTTGCAGCACGCAATGCGTTTGCTGCAGCATTCAAGGATGCCGGTCCGAAGATTCTCGAACCCATTTACGACCTCGAGGTATACGTGCCATCCGACTTCATGGGCGACGTGATGAGCGACCTGCAGGGCCGCCGTGCACTCATAATGGGTATGGACAGCGAGGCCGGTTATCAGAAACTTCAGGCCAAGATTCCGCTGAAGGAACTGTCAAGCTACAGCATATCGCTCAGTTCCATCACCGGTGGACGCGCTTCGTTCACAACGAAGTTTGCAAGCTACGAGCTTGTTCCGAACGACATCCAGCAGCAGCTCATCAAGGAGCACGAGGCTGACGGCGACGAGGAATAGGCGGATGTGTGCGGCAATTACATATTATAATATGTGAAAAGAAAGCAGGCAGGGATTTTTCTCTGCCTGTTTTTTTTTGTATCTTCGCTGTTAAAGAAAGTAAAAACACTATAAAATACGGTTCTTTTTTTGTCACATCTACCTTTGTGATACGTATATCAGTTGTAAGCATCGGGCATGCCCGGAGTGGAATAATATAATCTTTAGTATAAAAAAGTATATCTGT
Organism: uncultured Prevotella sp.; assembly: GCF_900549175.1. GTDB lineage: Bacteria > Bacteroidota > Bacteroidia > Bacteroidales > Bacteroidaceae > Prevotella. Next base: position 22,621 of record NZ_URNN01000044.1, read on the forward strand.
TATGAAAGGAATCATCCGGTTGCTGATGTTGGCCGTATGCGTTATGGGCACGGTTCAGGCAGCTGCAGCACCCAAGGAAAAGAAGCAACGCACGTTCCGTTTGTGGGGACACGTGAAGGATAAGTTCACAAAAGTGGGCATACCCGACGTGAAGATAACGCTGATGACGGCCGACAGCACCGTCGTTGACACAATGACGGTGAGTCACGGGGGCGCGCAGTGGGCCAAGGACTCGTGGTTTTGGTTCGACCGTCCCGCCGTGGCTTCACATTATATAATAAAGGCCGAGCATCCGGATTATGAGGTGTGTTGTGTCGATTTCAGTGTGAAACATGTGGGGCGCAATACATATTTCGATGCGCCGTGGCATCTCATGAAGCGCAAGGGCCTGCACGGCAGCATGGACAGGACGCTCGACGACCTTGTGGTGAAGGGCTCGCGGGTGAAGCTGGCGTACAAGGGTGACACGCTCGTATTCGATGCCGCGG
>NZ_URNN01000045.1 GCF_900549175.1 uncultured Prevotella sp.
TCGCAGTGCTTTCCTATCTCACCGCAGGAATGTACTTCAGCGCTCCCCGCCTTGCCGATGGTACGTACGAGGCGCTAATGCCCTATAACTTCAAATGGCTGCCTTTCACAGAAAGCCTCAGTATCGACATGGGTATCCTACTCGACCCGATTTCGGTTATGATGCTCGTGGTCATCAGTACCGTTTCGCTGCTGGTACACATATACTCTTTCGGCTACATGAAGGGCGAACGCGGTTTCCAGCGTTACTACGCCTTCCTGTCGCTCTTCACCATGTCCATGCTCGGACTGGTAGTAGCAACGAATATCTTCCAGATGTATCTGTTCTGGGAGTTGGTGGGCGTGTCCTCCTATCTGCTGATTGGTTTCTATTATACGAAGCCGGCGGCTATTGCCGCTTCGAAGAAGGCTTTTATCGTGACCCGTTTTGCTGACCTGGGATTCCTTATAGGTATCCTCGTCTATGGGTATTATGCCGGTACATACACCTTCAGCCCTAATGAGATGGCGCTGGCAAAGGGCGGTGCGGCAATGATTCCGCTTGCCTTGGGACTGATGTTCATCGGTGGTGCCGGAAAGAGTGCCATGTTCCCGTTGCACATCTGGCTGCCCGACGCCATGGAAGGCCCGACACCTGTCAGCGCACTTATCCATGCCGCAACGATGGTTGTTGCCGGTGTGTTCCAGATTGCACGTCTGTTCCCCCTGTGGGTTGAGTATGCTCCCGGCCAGATGAGCATCGTTGTTTGGATTGGTGTGTTCACCGCTTTCTATGCCGCTGCCGTTGCCTGTGCACAGAGCGACATCAAGCGTGTGCTTGCCTTCTCGACGATTTCACAGATTGCCTTCATGATGGTTTCGCTCGGTGTCTGCCTGCCCGGCCATCATGGTGAGGTGCTTGACAATCACGCACAGCTCGGCTACATGGCATCCATGTTCCACCTGTTCACACACGCCATGTTCAAGGCTTGTCTGTTCCTCGGTGCCGGATGTATCATTCATGCCGTCCACTCCAACGAGATGTCAACGATGGGCGGACTCCGCAAGTATATGCCCATCACGCATATCACATTCCTTATCTCGTGTCTTGCCATTGCCGGTATTCCGTTCTTCTCGGGCTTCAGCTCCAAGGATGAGATTATCACCGCATGCTTTGCCTACAGCCCCGTTGTCGGCTGGATTATGACCGGTGTGGCCGCCATGACAGCCTTCTATATGTTCCGTCTCTACTACGGAATATTCTGGGGAACTGAGAATAAGGAACTCCACGCCCATCACACGCCCCACGAGGCTCCGCTCAACATGACCCTGCCGCTCATCGTGCTTTGTGTGATTACCGTAGGTGTGGGTGTATATACCACAATCGCCGGTTTCGCAGGGTGGGGTGGCAGCTTCGGCAGCTTCGTTACGGCATCAGGTGCGGAGTATAACATCCACTTCGATGTGCAGGTGGCTGCGACGAGCACCGTTATCGCACTTATCAGCATAGCTCTTGCCACTTATATATATAAAGGTGACAAGCAGCCCATTGCCGACAAGCTCTACAAGACGTTCCCCAAGCTCCATCGTGCTGCCTACAAGCGCTTCTACATGGATGAGGTTTACATGTTCGTAACACACAAGATCATCTTCCGTTGCGTCAGCACCCCCATTGCATGGTTCGACCGCCACGTCATCGACGGAACGTTCGATTTCCTTGCCTGGGGAGCCAATGAGGCCGGAGAGACCATCCGTCCGTGGCAGAGTGGCGACGTGCGCAAATATGCCGTATGGTTCATTACTGGCACAGTGGCCTTAACATTAGTATTACTTTGCATATAATCAGAAAAGATGAATATATTAAGTCTATTCGTAGTAATCCCCGTCCTGATGTTGCTCGGCCTTTGGATAGCCCGCAACCTCAATCAGGTTCGTGGTGTGATGGTGGCTGGTGCCTCGTGTCTGCTGGCCCTGTCAGTATGGCTGGTGTTCGAGTTCCTTGATTTGCGTGCCACCATGCCTGCCGAGGAATATCCCATGTTGCTCACATCGAGCGTTACATGGTTTGAGCCTTTGAACATTGCCTATGCAGTGGGTGTTGACGGCATTTCTGTTGTCATGCTGCTTCTTTCGAGTATCATCGTGTTTACCGGAACATTCGCTTCATGGCAGTTGAAGCCGCTGACCAAGGAATATTTCCTTTGGTTCACACTGCTTTCTACCGGTGTTTACGGATTCTTTATCTGCACCGATATGTTCGCCATGTTCATGTTCTATGAGGTTGCCCTCATCCCGATGTACCTTCTTATCGGTGTCTGGGGAAGCGGCAACAAGGAGTATGCTGCCATGAAGCTGACATTGATGCTCATGGGAGGTTCGGCACTTCTCATCATCGGTATTCTTGGTATCTACTATTTCAGCGGTGCCACAACAATGAATGTACAGGAGATTGCCGCCATGCACAACATCCCCGTTGACATCCAGAAGATATTCTTCCCGTTCATCTTCATCGGTTTCGGTGTGCTCGGTGCCCTGTTCCCGTTCCACACATGGTCACCCGACGGTCATGCTTCGGCTCCTACAGCCGTGTCAATGCTTCACGCCGGTGTGCTCATGAAGCTGGGAGGTTACGGATGTTTCCGCGTGGCAATGTACCTGCTGCCCGATGCCGCTCAGGAGTTGGCGTGGATATTCCTTATCCTTACCACAATTTCTGTGGTTTATGGTGCTCTTTCGGCTTGTGTACAGACCGACCTGAAGTACATCAACGCATACTCATCAGTGTCTCACTGCGGTCTGGTGCTTTTCGCACTTCTCATGATGACCAAGACATCCTGCACCGGTGCCATTCTTCAGATGCTTTCACACGGACTTATGACGGCCCTCTTCTTTGCCCTCATCGGTATGATTTACGGCCGTACACACACCCGTGACATCCGCAAGTTGGGCGGACTGATGAAGATAATGCCTTTCCTCAGCGTAGGTTATGTCATTGCCGGTCTGGCAAACCTCGGTCTGCCGGGTTTCTCGGGATTCATCGCCGAGATGACCATCTTCGTGGGTTCGTTCGAGAACGCCGACATGTTCCACCGCGTGGCTACCATAATAGCTTGTACGTCAATCGTTGTTACGGCTGTCTATATCCTGCGTACGGTGGGCATGATACTTTTCGGAAAGGTGACCAATCCCCACTATCTCGAACTTACCGATGCCACTTGGGATGAGCGCTTGTCTGTATGCTGCCTTATCTTCTGTGTGGCAGGTCTCGGTTCGTTCCCGTTGTGGGCAAGCAACATCATCACCGATGGCGTGGCACCGATACTTAGCGTAATTAACTTCTAAAAAACTATCAGTACAAATGGATTACAGTCAATTTTTAAATATGCTGCCGGAAGCCACACTGATGGCAATTCTGGTAATAGTATTCATTGCTGATTTCGCACTGCATGGCAACGGGAAGAAGCAGTCGGTGCTCTATGCCCTTACCGGTGTGCTCATGCTCGCCCAGATTGCCCCGTGCGCTCTTGCCGAACCTACATCGGCTTTTGGCGGACTCTATGTAACGAGTGATGCTGTCAACGTGATGAAGCTCATCCTCACCGCCGGAACGCTCATCGTGCTCATCATGGCACAGCCGTGGCTCAACCGTGACGATGTGAAGAATAAGGCGGGAGAATTCTATATGCTTGTCATATCCACTCTGCTCGGTATGTACATGATGATGTCTTCAGGACATTTCCTCATGTTCTTCCTCGGTCTTGAGATGGCGTCGGTGCCCATGGCATGCCTTGTGGCTTTCGACAAGATGAAGAAAAATTCGGCAGAAGGTGCAGCCAAGTACATTCTTACGGCAACATTCTCGAGCGGTGTGATGCTTTACGGTATCTCGTTTATTTACGGAGCCGTCGGCACACTCTATTTCGATGATGTAGCCATGCAGATTACTACGTCGCCCCTCACCATCATGGGACTCGTATTCTTCTTCAGCGGACTCGGTTTTAAGATTTCTCTTGTGCCGTTCCACTTCTGGACGGCCGACACCTATCAGGGTGCGCCCACACCCGTTACCGGCTACCTTAGCGTAGTATCGAAGGGTGCAGCCACGCTCACTCTGATGATTATACTGATGAAGGTGTTTGCCCCGATGATTGAGTATTGGGAGTATCTGCTCTACATCGTCATCGTGCTCAGCATCACCATTGCCAACCTCTTTGCCATCCGTCAGAACGAGTTGAAGCGCTTCATGGCGTTCAGCTCCATCTCTCAGGCCGGTTACATCATGCTTGCCGTGGTGGGCAACAGTGCAACAGGCATTGCCGCGCTGACATACTATGTGCTGGTGTATGTGGTTGCCAATATGAGTGTGTTCACGGTTATCAATGCCGTTGAGCAGAACAACGGCGGTACAACCCGCATGAACAGCTACAACGGACTTTACAAGACCAACCCCAAGCTCTCTTTCCTGATGACGCTTGCCTTGTTCTCGCTCGCCGGTATTCCTCCGTTCGCGGGAATGTTCAGCAAGTTCTTCGTCTTCATGGCAGCCGCCGAGCAGGGTTCGTTCTGGGCTTATTTCGTTGTGTTCATCGCCTTGATCAACACAGTGGTGAGTCTCTACTACTATCTGCTAATAGTGAAGGCCATGTACATCAAAGACGAGGAGTCGCCGCTTCCCACATTCCGCAGCGACTGCAACACCCGCCTTGCCCTTGCCCTCTGTACTGCCGGCATCGTGGCTTTCGGTGTGTTCAGTTGTGTTTACGAATGGATTGCGGCAGCAGCAAACTGATGATGTGATTTTTAGACAAAACAATATTTAAGGACGCGGAGAAGCAAGGATTTTCATAGCGAAACCTTGGTTCTCCGCGTTTTTTTATTCTTTTCGACAAGACTAAAATTGTCATGCCATGAACGGTAAAGGCATATTCCGTATTTATCCACTCATCCCCATTGCATTGTGCGTGATTGCCGGCATAATCACCGGAAGTTTTTTGGTGCCTTATATCGACGGCATGGTTTGGATAATTGCGGTGGCAGTGTCTGTTGCCGTATGTTTATTGCTCGCCGAACGCCCGGTTCCGCAGAGTCTTGCCATTCTCGTTTCCTCTTGTTTCACAGGCTGTGCGTTGATAACCGTTGCAGAGGCAAACAGCCACATCCTGTTGCCTGACGGCGAGGCGGAATATGAGGCCGTAGTGGCAAGCGAACCGACCGAACGGGGCAAGACACTTCGTTTCGACATGATTGTCACTTCCGGACCGTTGTGCGGCCGCACCGTCAGGGCATCGTTGCTGAAAGATACTGTCAAACGGCGCTATCTCTCCATAGGTGTCGGTGATGGGCTTGTTGTGTATTCGGCGATGAAGCAGCCTAAAAATTTCGGTAAGTCGAACTTTGATTATGTCACATATCTGAAGGTACACGGCATAACGGCACAGACGTTCATCTTCTATGACGATTGGCGCGAGGCTTCTGTCAGCCTGCGCGGTCTTTCTGTGTGGCAGCGTTCGCGGCTTACGTTTATGCGTTTGCGGCACAGGATAATCGACCGTTATCGCAGCCTCGGACTCGAGGGCGATAGCTTTGCCGTTGTTTCGGCCATGACTCTCGGCCACCGTTCAGAGATTTCCTCCGGTCTTCGCGAGGCTTATTCCGCCGCGGGTGTGTCGCATGTCATAGCTCTTTCCGGCATGCACCTCAGCATGATTTATCTGCTCTTGTCAATGTTCTTTATAGGGCATCGTCTTGCCGTAGTGCGCGAGGTGCTGCTCGTTGTCGCCATCTGGCTTTATGTCTTCATGGTGGGCATGTCGCCGTCGGTGGTGCGTTCGGCCATCATGATAAGCGTCTATTCGGTTGTGGGACTTACCGGTCGCGACCGCATGTCGCTCAATGTCCTTGCTTTTGCCGCCTTGATAATGCTCGTAGCCAATCCTTTCTGCCTTTACGACATCGGTTTCCAACTGTCATTCCTTTCCGTGGCAGCCATTCTCGTGGCCAATCGCATCGCTTCCGGTCTTGTTTCACGGTCTTTCATGCAGCGTCACCGCGCTCTGAATTGGCTATGGAATCTTCTTGTAATTTCGTGTTCGGCCCAGCTTGCCACGGCGCCGCTCGTGGCTTATTATTTCGGCACGGTTCCGTTATATTTCCTTCTTGGCAATCTCGTGGCGGTTCCTGCCGTCACCATTATTCTCTATCTGTCAGCCACGATGCTTGCCCTTTTCTTCGTTCCCATGGTACAGAAGATGGTTGCCGCACTTCTTGTTTGCACTGTAGACGGTCTTAATGCTTTCCTTACAGCAGTGTCATCATTGCCGGGAGCCGTCATAACGGATATTCACATTAATGCGGTTCAACTTATCGCCATTTACGTTGTCATCATCTCATTGTGTCTTTTATGTCATCGTATATTTTTTAGGAGGCGGCAGTGTCTGTAAACAACAATTTTGGCTGGATGATTAGGGTATGTTGCAGATTATTATTAAATTTGTATGCGAAATGAAATATTTGTATACTAAAAAGAATGTTATGAGCAACGAGATTTTATATGTCCTTTTGCCGGACTATGCGGCGCATGAGATAGTATTCCTTTCACAGGCCATCGCTTCTGACGAGATGGCCTTGAAGGAAAATCCGAAGTATGTAAACAAGGTTGTGGCTCCCACCATGGAGCCGGTGAAATCTATAGGAGGGTTCCGCACTTTGCCCGATTATTCATTCGACACCATGTCCGGCGATTATGCCGCACTGGTGCTCATCGGCGGATTCGGCTGGGCAAAGCCCGTGGCAGACAGCGTCGTGCCCATCGTCAGGGATGCCATAGAGCGTGGCAAGCCGGTCGGTGCGATATGCAACGCCGCATCGTTCATGGCAAAGCACGGTTTTCTCAACAACATCAAACACACAGGCAACGGTCTGGACCAACTGAAGATATGGGGCGGTGAAAGCTACACCAACGCCGCCGGATACGTCAACGCACAGGCCGTTACCGACAGCAACATCGTGACGGCCAACGGATCGGCCACCCTCGAATTTGCCAAAGAGCTCCTGCTGCTCCTCGAAAACGACACTCCGGAGCGCATCGAAATGTATTACCAATTCAACAAACAAGGCTTCTGCGCCTTGTTCACATGATTTGTTTTCTGAGTCTTATTTCTCAAAACTAAAAAGATTATGGCCTGTACCACCGATTTTATAGATTTCGTCTGCGACGCACTCTCTCCTTTGGGAGAAGTGCGCTCGCGCAAGATGATGGGCGACTACGTCATTTATGTCAACGACAAATGCGTCATCACCGCCTGCGACAACACCGCCTTTGTCAAAAAACTGCCATGCATCGCCGACCTCATGGCCGATGCCGAAACCGGCAATCCCTACCCCGGCGCGAAAGAGGCATACATCCTAGATTTCCAAGACCGGCAGAAAGCACTGAAAGTGATTGAAACACTATGGGAAGAGCTTCCGTTTCCGAAGTCAAGGAAGAAATAACGAGGTGCAATCGTGTGTAAACGAAAATAAATCGTTATCTTTGTAGAATAATAATGGCGATGAGATATTTTTACCATATAAATCGGGTCTTGCCTAAGTAAACAAAGGGCTTCTCGGTTAAGCCTACGTTCATTCTGATTTTACCATAAGCGAAAAACAGATGTGAATATAAGGGATTTTTATTGTCCTATGATGTTTCTTATAATTAAATAGCGGTCAATTTGCATGAAAGAAAGACAGATAGAAGACCACTTGATTGACAAGTTAAGAAATGACTTGAAATATGTCTATCGTGAAGATATTTACGATAGGGATACTCTTGAACGCAATTTCCGTGAGAAGTTTGAGCGTCTTAACCGTGTTCATCTTTCGGATTCGGAATTTACACGGCTATTGGAAGACATTACGGATTCAGATGTATATGTCTCGTCAAAAAGACTGCGTGAGCGCAATACGTTTTTCCGTGAGGACGGAACCCCGCTGCAATACACGTTGGTCAATATAAGGGACTGGTGTAAGAATGACTATGAGGTTGTACGTCAGTTGCGTATCAATACGCGTAACAGTTTTCAGCGATATGATGTCATACTGCTGGTTAACGGTTTGCCTCTTGTGCAGATAGAACTCAAAACACTTGAAGTCAGTCCGCGGCGGGCCATGCAGCAGATTGCCGGTTATAAGAGTGATGTGGGCAATGGATATACTAATTCATTGCTTTGCTTCATTCAGATGTTTATCGTAAGCAATCAGACGAATACATATTACTTTGCCAATAACAATAATCAGCATTTCAATTTCAATGCCGATGAACATTTCCTACCCGTATATAGTTGGGCGGATGAAAATAATAAAAAGATAAGCGGGCTTGATGCTTTTGCTGACGCTTTCCTCTCAAAGTGCAAATTGGGAGAGATGATAAGCCGTTATATGGTACTTGTTGCCAGTGAGCAAAAAGTATTGATGATGCGCCCGTATCAGATTTATGCAGTAAAGGCTATTGTCAAATGTATAGAGGAGAATCGCGGGAACGGTTATATATGGCACACGACGGGAAGCGGCAAGACTCTCACTTCCTTTAAAGCTGCCACTTTGCTGAAAGACAATCCTGATATTGCAAAGTGCCTGTTTGTTGTTGACCGGAAAGACCTTGACCGTCAGACACGTGAAGAGTTCAACAAGTTTCAGGAAAACTGTGTGGAAGAAAATACCAATACGGAATCTCTTGTACGTAGGATGTTGTCGGTAGACTACAAAGACAAGATTATCGTCACCACCATCCAGAAATTGGGAATTGCCTTAGACCCACAAAACAGAAAGAACTATCAGGAGGAACTGGCAGAGCTGAAGGATGAAAGAATCGTCTTCATATTCGATGAGTGCCATCGTTCACAGTTTGGAGATAATCATAATGCTATCAAGGAGTTCTTCCCCAAAGCCCAGCTCTTCGGCTTCACAGGTACACCGATATTCGACAGGAATGCCACATACGTACAGGCAACAGGAGAGGAGGGCCACTATAAGACTACAGAAGATATATTCCAAAAGGAACTGCACTCGTACACGATAACGAATGCCATTGACGACAAGAATGTATTGCGTTTCCATATAGATTATTTCAAGCCTGATGAGAATGGCGTGCAGATGGTTGGCGGAAAAGTAAAGAAACAGGCTGTTGTCGATGCCATTCTAAATAAGCATCGTGCCGCAACCAACGACATGCGGTTCAATGCCTTGCTTGCCACAGGTTCCATCAACGAGGCGATAGAGTATTATAATCTCTTCAAAATAGAGCAGAACAGGCGGGCTGGGGAAGATGAAAACTATGTCAGGCTGAATGTCGCCTGTGTATTCTCGCCTCCGGCAGACGGTGACAAGGATATAAAGCAGATGCAGGAAGGTTTGCAGCAGGAACGTCAGGACAACGAGCAGGATCCGGATGGAAAGAAAAAAGCTCTTGAAGAGATTATCATTGACTATAACAGACAATACGGAACAAATCATTCCATAACAGAGTTTGATGCTTATTATCAGGATGTACAGCAGAGGATAAAGGATCAGAAATATTCCAATAAGGACTATCCTCATCATAACAAGATTGACATTACCATCGTGGTGGATATGTTGCTTACCGGTTTTGATTCAAAGTATCTGAACACACTGTATGTCGATAAGAATTTGAAATGGCATGGCTTGGTACAGGCATTTTCACGTACTAACCGTGTTTTGAATGATACGAAACCATACGGCAATATTCTCGATTTCCGCGGCCAGCAAGTGGCCGTGGATGAAGCGATTGTACTCTTCTCCGGAGAGAAAGACGAAAGGGCGCGGCAAGTATGGCTGGTTGAGCCGGTATCTGCCATTATAAAGAAATATAACGATGCTGTCAAGAGTCTGCGGGAATTCATGAATCTGCATGATTTGGAATTTAAGGCTGAAGAGGTGGCGAACCTGAGAGGAGATGATGCAAAGGCCGGTTTCATCAACCATTTTAAGGAAGTGCAGAGATATAAGACCCAGTTGAATCAATATACAGACATCATTGAGACTGCAAATGATGAACCGGGATTTGCCAATGAGGGGATGGCATCTTACGGATTTACAGATAATGAATTATCCGCGTTCCGTGGTGCATATTTGGATTTGGCTAAGGAACTTCGGGACAGACGAGATAAGAAGAAAGATGACGTATCCGATACGATAGATGAACTGGACTTCGAGTTTGTGCTGTTTGCATCGGCTATAATCGACTATGACTATATCATGGAACTTATAGCACGCTATTACAGCGGCGTTCCTTCTATGTCGAAGATGACGAAGGAGCAACTGATAAGTCTGATATGTTCAAGTTCAAATATGCTTGATGAGCGTGATGATATTATAGCCTTCATAAACAGTCATGATTCTGATAGTTTGAACGGCAAGACTGTGCAGGAAATCAAAGACGAATATGAAGTGTTTAAGACTGAAAAATTTGCAGCCGAACTGTCACGCATTGCAGATGTTCACGGATTAAATATCGTTTCGTTGCAGCAGTTTGTCAATGATATCGTTGAACGGAAGATATTTGATGGGGAGAAACTTAACGAATTGCTTGAACCGCTGGATTTAGGTTGGAAAGCACGGGCGAAAGAAGAAATGGCATTGATGACAGATTTGACACCGCTATTGAAAAAGATGGCAGCAGGTCAGGAAATATCAGGATTGTCGGCATATGATGAATGATATGGCTAAAGCGTGTGATATAAAGGGAACAAGTAACAAAAGACTTGTTCCTGAACTTCGTTTCCCTGAGTTTGAAAAGGAGGGGGAATGGGAAGAAAAGAAATTAGGAGAGTGCTTGCTACAATCTCCTGACTATGGATTAAATGCTCCTGCAGTCCCCTTTTCTCCAAAATTGCCAACTTATTTGCGAATAACAGATATTTCTGATGATGGTAAATTTATAAAAGAAGGAAAAGTTTCTGTAAATGCTGTATTAACAGAGGCTAATTCTTTACAGGATGGAGATATTGTTTTTGCAAGGACTGGTGCAAGTGTGGGAAAAACGTACAAATACAGAAAAGGAGACGGTCAATTGGTATTTGCTGGGTTTTTAATCAGAATAAAACCCAATACTCTCAAATATAATTCGGAGTTTACTTTTCAATACTTATTGACAGATACCTATAAAAAATGGGTTAGTATAATATCAGTCAGGAGTGGTCAGCCAGGAATTAATAGTAACGAATATTCGTCTTTATCTATTCCATTCCCACCCCTTGCCGAACAACAAAAAATAGCAGAATGTCTATCATCAATAGATGAAGAGATTAGTGTTATAAAAGAAAAGGTAGAGCAATTGAAGGTACATAAGAAAGGTCTTATGCAGAAACTTTTTCCTGTTGTGGGAAAGCTTGTTCCAGGACTTCGTTTTCCGGAGTTTAAAAAGGATGAGGAATGGGAAAACAAAAGGTTAGAAGATTTATGTAAAATAGGAAACGGCAAAGACTATAAACATCTCAATAAAGGCTGTATTCCTGTTTATGGGTCTGGTGGATATATGACATCTGTTGATAGTTTTCTATATGATGGTGATAGCGTTTGTATAGGGAGAAAAGGTACTATTGATAGGCCGATTTTTCTTACAGGTAAATTTTGGACTGTAGATACTTTGTTTTATACTCATTCTTTCTGCTATTGTCTACCCAAATTCTTATATTGTGTTTTTCAACAAATAGATTGGTATAGATATAATGAAGCAGGTGGAGTTCCTAGCCTATCAAAAAAACAATAGAGAATATAAGACTTCCTTTCCCATCTCCTGCTGAACAGCAAAAAATAGCAGAATGTCTCTCGTCAATAGATGAATTAATAAGTCTATATGAAAACAAAGCGACTTTACTGGAACTGCATAAGAAGGGACTGATGCAACGATTATTTCCGAAACAAATAAATTAATGCGTAACAAATAAAATAATAATATGACAGGCATACAAGATTCAACAACCAATAATTTTAGTTCACTGATTAGAGGTGGAAGTAAATTTATCATTCCCCAATTCCAAAGAGATTATTCTTGGGATACAGAACAGTGGGACGATTTGTGGATGGACATAGAAAATATGATCTCAGAAAATGGAGACCATTATATGGGCTATCTTGTTTTGCAAACGGCGAATAACAACAAGTCAATAATCATTGATGGACAACAACGTTTCACAACTATTACAATAATTATCCTTGCAGCCATAAAGGCTATTCAAAAATTGGTTAATAAAGGTATAGAGGTTGAAGATAACCAAAGACGCATAGATGCACTTAAAACCACGTATATAGGAAATATGGATCCTGTATCTTTGGAATATGACAATATCCTTATACTTAACAGAAACAACAACGCTTATTATAAGGATTATATTGTCAAATTGGACGAGTTAAAGATTCGCAATACATCTTATACCGAGAAACTGATGAAAAAGTGTTTTGAATGGTTTGAGAAACATGTCGAAAGTAAATATAATACAGGTAAGGATTATGCCCAGTTTATAACATATTTGGTTAACAACCTATTTTTCACGATCATTAAAGTTAGTGATGACATGAACGCTTTCCGAGTTTTTGAAACTCTCAATGCTCGTGGTGTACAATTATCCTCTGCTGATTTGTTGAAAAACTATCTTTTCTCATTGGTTGACAAAGCGTCAGAACATCCAGAAAGAATAAACGCATTGGAAGAAAAATGGTCAAAACTGACAAATAATGTCAAGGCTGAAAAGCTACCAGAGTTTATTAGGTATTATTGGAATTCAAAGAATAAGACTGTACGTTCTAACGAGCTTTTCAAGGTTATACGTAAAAATATAATATCAGACAGTCAAGTTTTTGAAATCATAAATGAAATGATCAAATACAGTGATATTTACATGGCCTTAAAAAAATCTTCAGATGAACTTTGGCAAAGTAATTCGGAAATACAAGAGAACATAAATCTCTTAAATATATTCGGACTTAAACAGTCAACATCCATGTTAATGGCTGCTTATATTAATTTGTCTCAAGAGCTGTTTATTAGGGTTTTAAAGGATTCTATTATTATTAGTTTTAGATATAGTATAATATGCGGAAAGAATCCCAATGAGGTAGAACGTGTGTATAATGACGTTGCGATGCAAATCACACACAATAAAAGTTACCAAAGAGAAATCTTAAAGAAAATATATGTCGCAGATAATGAGTTCAATGTTGCATTTGAGACAAAGGCTTTTCCTGAGAACTCCAAAAACAATAAGATTATAAAGTATGTTTTAGGAAAAATAGAGCGTTTCAAGGGAAGTATGAGAGATATTGGATTGGATAGCGCGACTGATACAATTGAACATATTTATCCGCAAAATCCGAATGACGAATGGGATAATGATGACATGGAATCTTTTATTTATAGATTGGGTAACTTGTGTTTGTTAGAAAGAAGATTAAATAAGGGCATAGAAAATCAGGCATATAAAATAAAGATAGAAGCTTATAAACAATCTTCGTTTATGACGACAAAATCTATTTCGGATAATTATAATGAATGGAATCAGAACTGTATCAATCAGAGACAAAAACAAATGAGTTTCTGTGCAAAGAGCATTTGGAAAATAGATTTTTAATAAGCTATGACAACAAGCAAGCAAAGTGAATTGGGCAAGACCCTTTGGAATATAGCTAACAACCTGCGTGGTGCGATGATGGCGGATGATTTCCGTGATTATATGCTGTCGTTTCTCTTTTGGAAATATCTTTCAGACAACTATATAAAGGTGGCGCAAAAAGAACTTGGCACTGATTATCCTGTAGCTACGGAAGAGAAGTTGAAGAAGTGGCAGGTTATGACCTCATTGCATATCTGGTATAAAGAGAATGAGGAAGATGCGCCGCTTTTTGAAAAACAGATGCGCCGCAAAATTCATTATGTAATCGAGCCGCAATATTTGTGGGACAACATTGTAGAACTGGCAAGAACACAAAGCGCTGATTTGCTCAGTACACTGCAGGATGGTTTCAAGTATATAGAGAATGAATCTTTTGAAAGTTCTTTCAAGGGCTTGTTCTCTGAGATTAATCTCGATTCAGAGAAATTGGGTAAGAACTATACGGAACGAAACCTTCTTCTGTCTAAGGTTATCAAGACAATATCCGACGGGCTTACGGAATTTACATCCGATTCTGATTCGCTTGGCGATGCATACGAATATCTTATCGGGCAGTTTGCTGCAGGTGGCGGACAGAAAGCTGGAGAGTTTTATACTCCTCAGATGATTTCTACAATATTGTCACGTATCGTAACCTTGGACTGTCAGAACCCGGCAACGGGAAAGAAGAGCAAAATAAACAGGGTCTTGGACTTTGCGTGCGGTTCAGGTTCGCTTTTGTTGAATGTGCGTCATGAGATGGGCGACAGCGGTATCGGCAAGATTTATGGTCAGGAAAAGAATATAACGACTTATAACCTCGCCCGAATGAACATGCTTCTGCATGGGGTGAAAGATACTGAATTTGAGATTTTTCATGGTGACTCATTAGCAAATGACTGGAGCATACTGAATGAGCAGAATCCTGCAAAGAAGATTACATTTGACGCTGTTGTGGCAAACCCTCCGTTCTCTTTACGTTGGGAGCCTACGGAAGAGACTGCAAAAGATTTCCGTTTCAGCCGATACGGTGTTGCACCGAAATCGGCTGCTGACTTTGCATTCCTATTGCATGGCTTCCATTTCCTGAGCGAAGAAGGGACCATGGCTATCATCCTGCCGCATGGAGTGTTGTTCCGTGGCGGCAAGGAACTTGCCATAAGAAAGAAACTGATAGAGGACGACAACATTGACGCCATCATAGGGTTACCTGCCAATCTTTTCTATTCGACAGGAATACCGGTTTGCCTCATTGTATTAAAGAAGTGTCGTAAGAATGATAAGATTCTTTTCATCAACGCCAGTTCAGATGAGCATTATGAGAAAGGTAAGCGACAGAACTATCTTCGCGATGAGGATGTGGATAAAATCGTTTCTACATACCAGTATCGCAAGGAAGAGACACGCTATTCACGTCAGGTCTCGTTGCAAGAGATTAAAGAAAATGAATACAACCTGAACATTACCCGTTATGTGAACCTGTCAAAGGAGGAAGAGCGTATTGACTTGCTGGCTGTGAACAGAGAGCTTAAAAAGATAGACGAACAGATAGAAAAAGCCCGCAACCGGCATAATGAATTCCTGAGAGAATTAGGATTGCCAGAAATTTGAATTTGGAGAGTTATATGTCTTGTTAAAAATAAAAGGTATTATATTGTTCCGAAAAAAAAAGCATTTGCTTAGCATAATGAAAAAGTCACCATATTTCATTTTGGAACAGATTGGTATCTAATCCCCATTGCCTTCTTACTGAAAGTGAGACAATGGGGATAAATCTTCCCAGCCAAACAGAAATTAACGGAACGGATAAGAAAAAACGATAAACAAACCTAAAACACGATATCTGTTGAGCGTGTTATAAGCATTGTGATGTATTTTTGCACTCGGTTAGTTAACGATTTAAATTTGTATCACAATGAAAAAGACAATTGTAATTTATGGTTCGACAACGGGAGTTTGTCAGGAGTTTGCCGAGCAGATTGCCCGGAAACTTGGTGTGAGTGATGTGGCAAATGTAGTTGATGTCAATGGTGATAGGGTGGCAGCGTATGACAATTTGCTGCTGGGAACCTCGACTTGGGGTGATGGCGAACTGCAGGACGATTGGTATGACGGCGTGGAGGTGCTGAAGTCTGTCGACTTGGGCGGCAAAACCGTTGCGCTTTTCGGTTGTGGCGATGCCGACGGATATCCGGATACGTTCTGTGGAGGCATGGCCGAGATATATAGCGTTGTTAAGGACAGCGGCGCAAAGATTATCGGTATGGTTGATGCAGGAACATACACCTATGGCGACTCTGAGGCGGTGGCTGACGGAAAGTTCGTCGGCCTTGCCATTGATGTCTCTGAGAGTGAGGACAAGAGCGGAAAACGCATTGATGACTGGACAGAAAGCATAAAGGGAGAGCTTTGAAATCCCATGTAAACCTAACAACTGACAACTTAAATTCATTACGATTATGGCACAGATAGAAAAAGGAAAGGCATTCCAGCCAAACACAATGATTGAATATGCTGAGGGAGGAATCGTCAGCAAGGAGTTCATACACACCAAAGGTGGCAGCGTGACGCTGTTCTCGTTCGACAAGGGCCAGAACCTGTCGGAACACTCCGCGCCGTTCGACGCCATGGTGACCGTCATCGACGGTGAACCGGAAATCTTCATAGACGGGCAGCCCCACTATCCTAAAGCAGGCGAGGTGCTGATCATGCCCGCCAACCATCCCCACGCTGTAAATGCGAAGACGCGCTTCAAGATGATGCTGACAATGATAAGAGGATAAGCCTATGGATAAAAAGATAGATTTTTCAAAATCAGTTTATGAACTGACAGGTGAATATCCCGAGCTTGCCGACGTGATGGAACGTCTCGGTTTTACGGAAATAAAGAAGAAGATGGTGCTCAACTCCATTGGCCGGATGATAACCATTCCTATGGGAGCGAAGATGAAGAATATCCCGATGGACCGCATTGTGGAGGTTCTGAAAGAAAAGGGATTCGAGATTGTGGCGGCAGAAGACCGCACGGACCAATTAAAAGAATACCTGAAACGGCTCAATGACGGCGAGAGTCTGGAGAGTGTGCGTGAGGACTTCGCAAAGAAATTCAGCAGTGTAGAGGCTGCCGAAATAATGCGTGCAGAACAAGAGCTGATAAGCGAGGGCATGCCGTTGGAGGAAGTACAGCAGCTGTGCGACGTACATTCCGCGCTTTTCCACGGACAGACCCGCGAAGAGAGAATCGGAAATGCTGAAAAGGAAGTCGCCGCTTCACTCTATCGTGAGCATGAGAAAGAATGGGTGGCAACGGCTCATGCCAATAACGGACGCGCAGCCGAACTGCGCAGCACCGACGGGCATCCTCTCCAGACGTTCTACCGCGAGAATGAAGCGTTGGCCGCACTGCTTGACGGGAAGGAAGACATCGTGGAGAAAGTGGGCAAGGTGCGCGAGCTGTCCGTCCACTATGCCAAGAAGGGCGACCTGCTCTATCCGCTGTTAAAGGTGAAATATGGAATCTTCGGCCCATCTCAGGTGATGTGGACAGTAGATGACGAGATACGAAACGAGCTTTCCAAACTTGCCCGCAAGGTAGAGGACACCGACGAGTGGCGCAGCCGTGCCGCAAACGTATTGCAGCGTGTCGACGAGATGATTTACAAGGAGAATAACATCCTGTTCCCTCTTTGCGCAGCCAATTTCTCCGATGATGAATGGAAGCAGATATACCGCGACGGGAAGGACTACGCTCCGTGTTTCGATGTTGAGCCGAAGACATGGGATGCGGCCGAACAGTCTGCTGCCCCATCGGCCAACCACGACCGCCAAGGAGAGATTGTCATGCCTGGCGGTCATCTCACACTGCAACAGCTCACGGCAATGCTCAACACCATTCCTCTTGAAATCAGTTTCGTCGATGCCGACAATATCAACCGCTATTTCAATGAGGGCCCGAAAGTGTTCAAACGTCCGCAGATGGCCATCGGCCGGGATGTCTTCTCCTGTCATCCGCCGAAAATCGAACCGATGGTCCGGGCCATCATAAACGACTTGCGCACAGGGAAGCGCAATCAGGTGCCCGTATGGATGGAGAAGAACGGACACACGATGCTTGTCAAATACATGGCCGTCCGTGACAAGAATGGGACATACATCGGCACGATGGAAATCGTGCAGGACATGGAGTTTGCACGAAAGCATTTCGTCAGGAAATGACAGCATTTGATATAGTTACAAGAGACAAAAAAAGATTCAGGATATGGCAAAGCAAATAACACAGAAGGTAAGCTGGGTCGGCAAGGTAGACTGGGAGCTGACGCAGTTTCACGGTGACGAATATTCCACACATCGTGGGTCAAGCTACAACTCATACCTCATCCGCGACCAAAAGACGGTGCTCATCGACACCGTATGGCAACCCTACGACCGCGAGTTCGTGGCAAGGCTGAGGCAAGACACCGACCTGAAGAAGATAGACTGCATCATCATGCAGCACAATGAGGTGGATCACAGCGGCGCACTGCCCGAACTGATGCGTGAGATACCCGACGTGCCGATATACTGCACGAAGAAGGGGGAAGACATTATCCGCGGACACTACCATCAGGACTGGAACTTCGTGAACGTGAAAACGGGAGACACGCTGCCTTTAGGCGAGACGACACTCACATTCATCGAAGCCCCGATGCTGCACTGGCCCGACACGATGTTCACTTACATGGACAGCGACGGCGGCATTCTCTTCTCCAACGACGGCTTCGGCCAGCATCTCGCCACGGAGTCGCTCTACAACGATGCCGTCTGCCGGGCGGAACTGATGTACGAGGCGGAGAAATACTACGCAAACATACTTAATCCGTTCAGCCCGATGGTGACGAAGAAGATACGTCAGATACTTGAAATGAACCTGCCGCTCGCAATGATATGTCCCAGCCACGGCGTGATATGGAAAGACAACCCCGTGCAGATAGTCGAGAAATATCTCACCTGGGCGGGCGCCTACCAAGAAAATCAGGTGACTGTTGTTTACGACACCATGTGGCAGTCAACCCGCAAGATGGCGGATGCCATCACCGAAGGCATTCGCGACGTGCAGCCCGATACGACGGTAATCGTCAAGAATGTGTCCCACGACGATAAGAACGATATCATCACCGAGATATTCCGCTCACGCGCCGTGCTTGTCGGCTCGCCAACCATCAACAACGGGCACAGCTTCGCTATCGCCGGACTGCTTGAGATGGCCGCCGGACTGAAGTTCAAAAACAAGAAAGCCGCGGCCTTCGGCAGCTACGGCTGGGGCGGCGGCGCAGTAAAGCAGATAAGCGCAAAGCTGCAGGAAGCCGGATTCGAGCTCGTCGATGACGGCATTGCCAAGCTATGGGTACCCGACACACCTGCAGTTGCCGACTGCGTGGAGTACGGACACCGGTTTGCCCGCGCGTTGTGATGCCGGAGAAAAGCATTTATAGCCTGCTTCCGGTGTCCATCTTGAACATCGGAGGCAGGTTTTCGATGCGAAGCCGTGCCTTAAGCATGTTTTCAGTCACCATCATCCCTGCGGCAAACTGTTTATAATCATTTGCAGCCTGTGGCACAGAAAAGAAAAACGTTTGCAGTTTTGCGCCGTTCTCAGTTCCATATCCCAACAGGTCATAAACATCATCCTGACAATTCCCGTCGCCCGGCTGTATGAATATTCCATGCTGACCTTTCAAACGGTACATATAGGTGACAAGCTGATGGACATCGTCACGGCTGATGCTCCTCTTGTACTTTGCATCTGCGATAGTGCGGTCCTGCTCGCGATAGAAGTCGGGATAGCGCGGCAGCATCATATTCTTTGCCAAATAGATACGCCCTTGATACTTTTTGTTGTTAGGATGCTTGAATTCCATCCCTGCAAGCACGGTTGCGAGATACTCCTCCCACAGATAAGAAACATCAAACAGGATACCGTATATCCTATTTTCCTTAGTCCCATATCTTAGTTTTTCATGTCTCAATATCCGCAGACAAAGCTTTTGAAGAGGCGCATAACACGAATAATACGGATGGCTTACTGGTCTTGAGTTACTCTTTATTATCATCTCACGTTCCCGTCCGTCATAACCAGGCGTAGCTGCAACGATCTTTGCCACTGACGCACGTGTCTCCGCATCATTCTCCAGCAGAGCCCGGCCATGCTTTGTTTTGCTGATATAGTCTAT
This sequence comes from uncultured Prevotella sp., assembly GCF_900549175.1. Classification (GTDB taxonomy): domain Bacteria; phylum Bacteroidota; class Bacteroidia; order Bacteroidales; family Bacteroidaceae; genus Prevotella. The sequence continues at coordinate 19,834 of NZ_URNN01000045.1, forward strand.
CGCATGCCTTATCAGTTCGGTAACATGATTGTCGCTACTGAACTCCCGTGCGCGGTAAGCGATGCGCCCGCCAAACGGCATGTTCGCCTTCAGATGTCGACCTATGTCTATTGGCCCCCGCACGTTTGTGTCGTTATAGTCATTTCGTCTGTATTCTTTGTATATGCCTTGTGCCAACGCTTCATTCAAAAATCTTGGAAACAGAAATAGAAGAAAGTCAAACACAGGTTCGTCGGACGTGCCGTGCAACATATTGACGATATTGATGCCCAGCACCTTATGAAGCATATAATGCAGGAAAAAGTCTTCTCCAGCATCTTTGGCAAACCGGGAACGAATGGAAACAGGCAGCCCGTTCACTCCGATGAAGCCAACCATGTTTCCCGTTTCCATTATTACCTTTGTGCATTGCCGTTCTTTCCATCTTGTCTGCATCGACAGCAGAACCTGCTTGCCAGCCTCGTCTTCACATTGACAAAAAGAATGGGGATAGACAAGCAAGTCATTGCCATTCTCATCCATCAGTTCGGATATCCGCCTGTTGGCGACATTCTGCAACGACAAATATTGCTCAAGATTTTCTGCCGTAGAATAGTACGTCGTATTATCCCTCAATATCATCACTGCCGCTTCCGTTGTAATAAACCCGCTCCAGCATCCGCATGTTGTCTGTAACTTCCGCTGTCCCTCTCATATACTCAAAGAGTACACCTCTCAGATGGTTTTCCCACAGATGCCTGTATGCAGCTTTCCTGTTTGAATGGTCTTCGTTGAGATAAAGCTGCAGTTTGCTGAAATAAGCGCCGCCGATGTGATATGCAGCGCTAAACCCTTCAATGCCTGTGCCAGTCTCTTCGTCCCATATTGCCGCATTCAGACGCTTCATTGTTTCTACAACCTCGGCTTTCATTTCTTTAAGTTCGTCCAGCATACCAGTATTCTCGTCTGCCTTGACTTCTTCCCATGCAAACCGGCGACGCATGGCAAAATCCATACTCTCCACGCTGCGGTCTATATCGTTCATCGTCCCTATGATATACACGTTATCGGGTACATAAAAGCCGTCATAAAAAGAATCTGACTTATCGGTTATCATGTTCTGATACTGCGTCTTGACAGTTCCCTTTTTACCACGATAGTCCGGATCTATACAGAAGAACAACTCTCCGAATATCTTTGAAATTTCTCCACGATTGATTTCATCAATAATGAAGATATAAGGTTTATTAGATGATAATGCGCGGCTCTCTTTCAATTCTTCAAAATCAGATTCAGACTTGTTGCCGCATGAAGATTCATCCTTAGCCCCCTTCGCCGTTAAATCCAATAAGCCTTGCACAATACCTCTGTAATAAGAATAGTCTAAAGTATTGCCTATTATCTTCACGAATTGGTCGAATCTTTCTTTTCTGATATCATATATATTTCTTGATACATAATAGTTATATATCTTCTGCAAATAATCTATCGATGCATCTTGATATTTTCCCGTCTTGGAAAACTGAATAATGTCTCTATACAGACCATACTTTGATTTATCCTTTATAGTAACTTCCAAAATTGTCATCTTGTTTCTAAAATCTGAATAAAGGACAATTTCATTGTGCTTTATTCTATCAACTAAGATATTATATGCCTCATCAAATGAGACAGCCGAGCCATTATATTCATATGAAACAGAAACAGGAAATATCGCTTTTTGGCAAAACGCCTTAAACACCCCATCTTTTCGTTCAAATCCGATATTGCCGTTCCTGTCGGGCGGAGTCGGACGCAGTCCCTCCACAAAGTCCGTGTAGTCGTATGACGGATGAAATTGTACGAAATCGAACTCCGCTCCCATGGCTTCTGCTATGGCCTTTGCCATGTAGGTCTTTCCTGTTCCCGGTGCTCCCGTCAGAATCAGGTTCTTATTTGCTTCCAGCAGCTTTATATATTTTCCGTATTTATTATTGCTTTCCATATCCTTACTTCTTTTTAACAGATAATCATATATGTATTGCGGTATTTCTTCTTTCATGTTCAATGTACCGTAAGGCGGCCATTGCTTTTCTGGCGAGCGGATGGAAAAATCGGGAAGCGGTATATATCCTTTTTTCCTAAAGCATAGCCAAGCCACATCTATATAATGTGAATAGTAAGAGTCGTTATCATCATCATCCCGCCCGGCATAATGAATTTTCTTGCTGTATTTATATTCAGACATGGCAACCCCAATTCCCCACAAACCATAAGCATTGTTTGTGCAGCATACGATATCTCCCACTCTTATCTGCTTCATCAACGTGAAAGGACCTATTGCCGACGGGTCGTTGCTGTATTCCTGCTTTATCTCATCAATGGTATAGTCCGTATAATCCGTATGGTTCCATCCTATGGCCATAATGCTTTTGGAAAGAAAACTATTCCACGCCTCTTCCTTCTGACCCGCACAATGAGTAGGACATATAAAATAGCATTTATGGTGAATTCTCAAATCATCTACACTCCAATCACTTGGGATAAAGAATTTAGCTGTATCCTTTTCTATCCCCAGCGTCACCATGAAATGTTCAAACCGCTCAGACAGATAATCATCCGCCATTTCCTTATATAGATTCAGTTCGTGGAACCTGTCGTTTGTATCCGTCCCGTCTCCATGATTAGCCGTATGTTTTTCCCGTGTATTGTCCTTATAACCCACAAAACGGCTTGGAGCAAATAGCAATGTATTCCCCAATGGTTCGACAACATACCATTTTCCACGTCTGAACCGTTCCAATGCCCATTCTTTGTCTTCTGCCTTATTGCTTTTGGCATAAGAAAAGAGTGTATATATGTTTTTGACAACATCTGTCCGGGTTTCAACAAAGTCTGTTCTTTTCATGATTATTGTTTTTATAGCAAATGCAAAAATACAAAAAAGAAATGACAATCAACACTTGGTTTTTATATTATTATACCCGTTGGCGGAATTAATTTAGTGCGTACTTAATCCTGCCAATCGGTTTGTTGTTAATGTAATTGACGTATTGTAAAACGGTCAGCGCACTGATTTTGCCAATAATTCTGTCAAACAGTCCGTTTGTCATTGTTGTATAGTTCTTGATAATGAGGAATTGTCCTGTCAGTTGCGAGAAAAGTGGTTCATCTGACATTTGGAGTGATGGATAAGGAATACGTGCCCCCCCCGATATAGTATCAATGGTAGGGTCATAGTCTTGTCTTTGACCGCATATAATATGAAGTAGGTTGTTTTTGT
>NZ_URNN01000046.1 GCF_900549175.1 uncultured Prevotella sp.
CTATATTGACAAATTAACATTCGCGTAACTCACTGACTGTCAGCGCTCCCCATTTTCGCGAAAAATCGCGTATTTTGCATCGTAGTGCGGAAATCGCGGTTCGGGTGCTGTTTAACATACGTTAAAGTAAAGTCCTTTCATTAAGTGTTAAGCCGCATTAAATAAAAAATCCTCAGATTTTGGGTTCTCCCTTCGTTTCGAATGATATAGCAAAGCAAATGAGGACGAGCCCAAAGTTTCCTTAATCTATAATTCCGCTTTCAGCTCCGCGTACAAGTCAACAGGCCCCCAATGCCAGTATTTGGTGTTCTCGGTTGAGAGTTTCTTATAGAGTTCTGAACGGTAGATACAGTTCAAGCTCTCTTGCAGGGAGAAACCGTAGTCATCGTGCAGATATTCCACCAACCAACTTATCTTTCCCGGGAGGAGCAAGTGGAGATTGCTTTGATTTATCTGGAACATAACATCATTCTATTTTTGAAGCTTCAACAAAATGCAAGGCAGACAGGGCTTTGTCTGTATGAAAGAGATACTGGTCAACCAGCTTGTAGGTTTTGAGTTCACGTAAAAGCGTATCAATGCTAATGGCACCCGATTCATACAAGCCAAACTGAAGATACACCCTGTCGTTGGCCACAGGACCGTACACAATGTCATAGTCATGGGTAAAACCTTTCTTAGTTCTGTTGGCCATTACAAAATCGGCCCATCCCTTGGATGGTTCGGAGAAGATGAGGCTTTTGAGTTCCGACAACATCTTTTCATCAAACTCATACACATTCACATAACCACATGATGCGTGCCTTTCAAGCATACGTCTTTCAACCCACTCCTTGGCTTGCTTATCAGAAGTAGTTGTATAGAATCCTTCGCCGTAGTCGAGTCTGCGGCTGGCATGGAGTATAACAGGATGCTCCACCACGTCCAAACTACCATGATAAACCTTCATACGCCCTCGTCTTTTCTTAATCCGATAAACTCATCTATCTCATCCATCAGCCATTGGCGACTTTGTGTGTGAAGCGGTCCAAAGCATTTGCTGAGATAATCTACCACGCCGTAACGGGAGAACAAGTCAAAGACCTGTTCTCCTGTCATCGCTTTGGCTGCCCCATATTCTTCGATGCAGAAAGCAACGAAGAGGGCTTTATCCTTATCTTTCTTGTCCATCGCCATTCAAATTTCTGCGAATCCTCCACACTACTCTGACGGCCGCCATTGTATTCAAACAACACGCACAGACATCCCCCTTGGGGGATTATAGGGGGCTGGCAATTCTACTTCTTCCTCCTTCTTCTGACCGCCATCGCCACTATCACAATAAGCAGCACGGCATAAGCCGCATAAGCAATTGTCTCAGTAGTGTCCACCGATTTCGGGAAGAAGGCCAGTTCCACCTTATGGTTGCCCGGCTCCACACGTATGGCGCGCAGGATATAGTTGACGCGTCCCACGGGCACCTCCTTGCCGTCGACGGTGGCTGTCCACCCGGGGTAGTAAACCTCGGAGAACACTATCACACCACCCTTTGCCGACGAGACATCGTAAGTGAGACGGTTGGCGTCGTATGATGTTATGGTGACAATGCTCGTACTGTCCTGCTCCACACTCTGGCCAACGACAGAACTGAAACGGTTGTCGGCCACAGCCTCGTGACGCAAGTTGAGCGTTCCCACCATGTCAAGTTCGGTATTGGCGTTGTCCACATAATGCACCTGATCTACAAACCACGCATTGCCGTATACATAAGGATTCTGCACCGGCACGGTCTGTCCGTCCTGCAAAGGAAGGATGAAATATTTGGCATTGAGCATGTTGAGCACGGGGAAGATGGAGTCGCCGTTCACCTTGGTCATGTCGCCACCGGCCCCGGCCACAGCCCCGAACACACCGCGCATCTCGGGCGAGATATACGCCTCTATCATCTCCTGATAGCGGCGGAGTTTGGCCGGATGGTAGCCGCCGATGCTCTTGAGATAGTATGACGTCTCGTTTTCGTTGAATGTATTGGAGGCCAGATTGAGCACACGGTAGTCGAGCGACTTGTCCTGCAATATCATCTCCTCAGCGGGAGTCTTGTTGACGGGAGTCTCGCGCACGCTCTTCTCCACAAACATTGCGTCGTTGAGGTAACGCTTGTTCACCTGCCACATGTCTACAAGGCAGAGCACAACCATGGCACCTATCATATAAGCGGCCTTGAGTTTCTTTGCCTTAAAGAGCAGAAGCAGCAGTGTGCCGATGACGATTATAAAGAACGAGCGCCAGCAGTCGGCCGTGAAGACGGCCTTGCGCATCTCGGTGAGATTGGCCAGCAGGGGCTGCACGTGTTCCTGGGGCAACTGTCCGAGAGCCTGCATCTCCGACGATGACACGAAACTGCCGAAGAACACGCCGGGCATCAGCGCGAAGAGCAGGCACACGCCGCCCGTGAGGGCGAAACTTACGTAAACGAATTTTATCTTGCGCGTGAGCAGTTCCGGTTCGTCAACCACCTTCTTCAGCGCGAGCATGGCCAGCAACGGTATGGTGAACTCGGCTATGACGAGTATCGACGCCACCGTGCGGAACTTGGAGTACATAGGCATGTAGTCGATGAACAGGTCGGTAAACCACATCATGTTGTGCCCCCACGACAGCATCACCGAGAGAACCGTGGCGGCAAGAAGAGCCCACTTGAGCGGTCCTTTGACGATGAACAGGCCGAGAATGAAGAGCATAAGCACAAAAGCGCCCACGTAGACCGGACCGCTCGTGCCGGGCTGCTCACCCCAATACTGTCCTATCTGCTGATAGATGGGCAGATAGTTGTTGTCGGCATGCTCCATGGCTGTCTTGCTCATGCTCAGCGGCATTGACGCGCCGCCCTTGGCGTTGGGCACGAGCAGTGTCCATGTCTCGTCAACACCGTAGCTCCACTGCGTTATATAGTCGCGCTCCAGTCCGCTGTCGGTCTGGTTGGCCGTGTTCTCCTTCACCAGTTCGCTCTTGCCGCGCATAGACTCCTTGGAGTATTCCCACGTATGATACAGGTTGGATATGTTGATGCACAGACCTATCAGTGCGCCCGCCGCACACACGGCAGTGGCCTTGGCAAAGGCGGGCAGCGTCTTGTTGCGTATGGCGTCGACGAGATAGGCAATGACCATGAACAGCACCACAAAGAGATAATAATATGTCATCTGAACATGGTTGGCACTGATTTCAAGTGCCGTGAAGAGTGCCGTCAGCAACAGTCCCCACAGGTATTTGCCGCGGTAGGCCAGCACCACGCCGGCTATCATCGGCGGCAGATAGCCCAAAGCCATCACCTTCCAGATGTGCCCTGCGGCAATGATGATGAAGAAGTAGCTGCTGAAAGCCCATATCACCGAACCAAGCACGGCCAGATGCTGACGGAAGTCGAAAGCCCGGAGCAAGATGTAGAAACCGAGCATATATACAAATACGTACCACACGTTTTCGGGCAGCCAAAGATGGAAAGCCTTGCCTACACCGCTGAGCACCTTGTCGCTGTTGTAGGACGGCGCTATCTGATATGTGGGCATGCCGCAAAAGACAGAGTTGGTCCAACGGGTGCGCTCGCCCGTACGTTCATGATATTCCTTCTGTTCCTGTCCCAGACCACGTCCTGCCGACGAGTCATGGCGGTAGAGGATGCGGCCCTCAATGTCTGCCGGAAAGAAGTAGGCAAACGAAAGCACCGCGAATAACAGCACTGCCAACACGTCAGGCAGGCATTGTTTCCATGTCTTCATAAAAAATCGATATATAAACGTTTATAAATATTCCATGTGCAAAAGTACATAAAAAACACCGGATTATGCACCGGCAGGATAAAGAAAATGAATTTCTTATGGATGAAAGTCGTGGGACAATTGTGAATTAACTATTAAAAAGCTAATAATTCATAATTATTACATAACTTTGCACGCGCAATACAACTCAAGCATTAAAAAACATGAAAATAGGTATCATCATCGCAATGAACAAGGAGTTCAGCCGTGTCTGCGCCATGCTTGCCGACACCACCGAGACAACACACGGAGGCCGCCGATATGTCACAGGCACACTGGGCTGTAACACCGTCATCCTGCATCAGTGCGGCATAGGCAAGGTTAATGCCGCTGCCGGAACGACTGACATGATAACAGCCTTCGCCCCCGACGCCGTGATATCCACAGGCGTGGCCGGAGGTGCATCGACAGAGCTGCAGGTGCAAGAGGTTGTAGTGGCCCGGCAAACATGCTATCACGACACCTATTGCGGCAGCGAAGTGGCTTACGGACAGATTATCGGACTTCCGGCGCGTTTCGATGCCGACGCCCGACTGCTCGACTGCGCCACATCGATAGACTGCGGCACCCGCATACACGCCGGGCTGACCGTGACGGGCGACTGGTTTGTGGACTCGCGCGAAAAGATGAGCCAGATTCTCGACCGTTTCCCAGAAGCAATGGCCGTTGACATGGAGTCGGCCGCCATAGCCCACGTCTGCCACCAGCGCAATGTGGCCTTCATCAGTTTCCGCATCATCAGCGACATCCCCCTGAGCGACCACAAGGCGCAGCAGTATTTCAACTTCTGGGACACCATGGCCGACCGCTCTTTCCACGTAACAAAAACTTTTCTTGAAAACATACAGGACCTATGAACAAGATTCCCAGTTTCACAATCGACCACAACCGCCTGTTGCGCGGCATATACGTTTCGCGCAAGGACAACGTAGCGGGCGAAGTAATCACGACATTTGACATCCGCATGAAGGAGCCGAACCGCGAGCCGTCAATACATCCGAGCGCGCTGCATACCATCGAGCATCTGGCCGCAACCTACCTGCGCAACGACCCCGACTGGAAAGACCGCATCGTTTACTGGGGGCCCATGGGATGCCTCACCGGCAACTACCTGCTGCTGCGCGGCGACCTCTGCAGCCGTGACATCGTGGAGCTGATGCGCCGCACGTTCCGATTCATAGCCGAATTTGAAGGCGACATACCCGGCGCGGCCCCAAAGGACTGCGGCAACTGGCTGCTTCACGACCTGCCCATGGCACGCTGGGAAGCCTGCAAGTATCTGTACGAGGTGCTCGACTGCATAAAAGACGAGAATCTCGTATATCCGGAGTAGTTCTCCGGTATTGGCTCCCCCCACCGGCCACTGCAAGCAAACGCAAAGACGCGAAGACGCAAAGTTATTTTCTTTACTTTGCATCTTCGCGTCTTTGTTTATTCGCGTCCTTGCGTTACCCGCCTCTTTGCGTTACTCCTTATTGGCACGCTTGCGCTCGGTGTGGTCGAGGATGGTCTTGCGCATGCGCATGCTCTTCGGCGTAACCTCTACAAGCTCGTCGGCCTTGATGTATTCGAGTGCCTCCTCAAGAGAGAGAATGGTACGGGGCACAATACGGGCCTTATCATCGGAACCGCTGGCACGGGTGTTGGTGAGCTGCTTGGCCTTGGCCACATTGATGACGAGGTCGTTGTCATGAATATGTTCACCCACAACCTCACCCATGTAGACCTCCTCGCCCGGGTCGATGAAGAACTTGCCGCGGTCCTGCAGCTTGTCTATCGAGTAGGCATAGGCCGTGCCGGTCTCGAGGGCTATCATCGAACCGTTGACACGGCGCGAAATCTCGCCCTTATACGGCTGATAGTTCTTGAAGCGGTGGGCCATGATGGCCTCGCCCTGACTGGCGGTGAGCACGTTGGTACGCAGGCCGATGATGCCGCGCGACGGTATTTCAAACTCAATGTTGACACGATCGCCCTGACTCTCCATAGAAGTCATATCGCCCTTGCGGCGTGTCACCATGTCAATCATCTTGCTGGCAAACTCCTCGGGCACATTGATGGTAAGTTCCTCCACAGGCTCGCAACGCTGGCCGTCAATCTCCTTATAGATTACCTGCGGCTGTCCTACCTGAAGCTCGTACCCCTCGCGGCGCATAGTCTCGATGAGCACCGAGAGATGGAGCACACCGCGACCGGACACCACCCACTTGTCTGTGCTGTCCTCAAACTGGCTGACGCGCAGGGCGAGGTTCTTCTCAAGTTCTTTCATGAGACGGTCATTGATGTGGCGGCTGGTGACAAACTTACCCTCACGTCCGAAGAACGGTGAGTCGTTGATCATGAAGAGCATCGACATGGTCGGCTCATCAATGGCAATGGGCGGCAACGCCTCGGGATTCTCGAAATCGCAGATGGTGTCGCCTATCTCGAAATGCTCCAAGCCTATAATCGCGCAGATATCACCGCTCTGCACCTCCGATGTCTTGACATGGCCCATACCCTCAAAGGTGTGAAGCTCCTTAATGCGGGTCTTCTCGGTTGAACCGTCGCGATGACTGATTGTGACATTCATACCTTCACGAAGCACTCCGCGATGAACGCGCCCCACGGCTATACGGCCCGTATAGCTGGAATAGTCGAGACTGGTGATGAGCATCTGCGGCGTTCCCTCGATTACTTTTGGAGCGGGAATAACCTCAACTATCTTGTCCAAAAGATATGTTATATTGTCTGTGGGCTGCTTGTAGTCGGCACTCATCCATCCGTTCTTGGCCGAACCGTAAACGACGGGGAAGTCCAACTGGTCTTCTGTGGCGTTGAGCGAGAACATCAGGTCGAACACCATTTCGTACACTTCCTCGGGGCGGCAGTTGGGCTTGTCGACCTTGTTGACTACAACGATGGGCTTCAAGCCAATCTCCAATGCCTTCTGCAACACAAACCGCGTCTGCGGCATCGGTCCCTCGAACGCATCGACGAGGAGCAGACAGCCGTCGGCCATGTTGAGTACGCGTTCCACCTCTCCACCGAAATCGGAGTGTCCCGGAGTGTCGATGATGTTAATCTTAACTCCCTTCCAGTTGATGGAAACATTCTTCGACAATATGGTTATGCCTCGTTCACGCTCGAGGTCATTGCTGTCCAACACTTGATTACTGAGATTCTGTCCGTCACGAAAAAGATGGCCGGCCAACATCATCTTGTCCACGAGGGTAGTCTTACCATGGTCTACGTGGGCGATAATGGCTATGTTTCTGATGTCTTGCATTTTAATTATACCTTAAAAGTCGGGTGCAAAGTTACTTATTTTTAATGAAAAATAAAGAATGAAGAATGAAGAATTTACAGTGACAGTGCTGCTTTTATGCTTCAATGACGGCAGGAAGCGCCCGGAACGGCATTTTGATGTTAAAACAAGTTAACTTCCATGCTTATTCTTAATTCTTAATTCTTAATTCTTAATTAAAATCTGTACCTTTGCACCCGCAAATCCGGAAAATCCGGTGCATTCGAAGATGTTAGCCGTTGTGATTAAGGCGGCATGCGTCTGAGATATGTAATTAAAACAACAAATTAATCATCAACAATTATGTATTTGAACATTGAGAAAAAACAGGAGATTTTTGGCAAGCACGGTAAGAGTACAACAGACACTGGTTCGGCAGAGAGCCAGATAGCACTGTTCACATACCGCATTTCACACCTGACAGAGCACCTGAAGAAGAACCACAAGGACTATGTGACAGCCCGCTCGTTGACACAGCTCGTAGGAAAGCGCCGCGCACTGCTCAACTATCTCTACGACCGCGACGTAAACCGCTATCGCGCAATAATAAAGGCTTTGGGTCTGCGTAAATAAGATTCGGAAACGAGAAAAGAAACATATTGAAAATCCCGCATGTTCACTTGGAATGTGCGGGATTTTTTATGTTTCACAAAACGACCAATCATGCAGGTTCTGAAATATCTTTCACGCAGAAATGCGCCGCTACTGTATTTCTTCGCAAGAATATGTTATTCAGCTTCGGGGTACATTATTTCCTTTAACGGAACCATGACAAACTCACGCTCATACATCAACGGATGGGGAATCTTAAGGTCGGGCTCATCCACACGGATATCGTCATATAGAAGGATGTCAATGTCTATCACGCGGTCATGATACTGTCCGTTGGCAGACTTCGACATGCGTCCCAAGCCACGCTCTATACGCTGCGTGGTCTCCAACACACCGCGGGGAGAAAGCGATGTCGTGCAACATACGGCAGCATTGATGAATCTGTTGGACGACTCAAAGCCCCATGGCTCCGTTTCATAAAAAGCAGACCGGCGCACCACGGTGCCGATCTGCTTTTCCATTTGTTCCATAGCCCGGAGAATCGTTGCCTCACGGTTGCCGATGTTTGCCCCGAGACTGAAATATACCGTATGCTTCTGATGTTGCATCATAATCAATCGTCGACAATGAGCAGGGCATCGCCATAGCATCCGAACTTGTAACCATTCTTCAAAGCCTGGCCATAAGCCTCCATAACGATGTCGTAGCCACCGAAAGCGGCCGTTGTCATGAGCATGGTTGACTCCGGATGATAGAAGTTGGCTATCATGCAGTTGGCCATGCCGAAATCGTAAGGCGGGAAAATGAACTTGTTGGTCCAGCCCTCGTACTCCTTCAGCAGTCCGTCTGTGCCTACGGCTGTCTCCGTGGCACGCACGGTGCTCACTCCTACGGCACATACACGGTGACCGGCAGTCTTTGCATCGTTTACAGTCTTGCAAGCCTCTGCACCCACAATCATCTGTTCTGAGTTCATCTTGTGCTTGGTGAGGTCTTCCACCTCAATGGGGTCGAAACTTCCCAAACCGCAGTGTACGGTGATATAAGAGAAATGTATGCCGCGTATCTCCATCAACTTCAACAGCTCACGACTGAAATGAAGTCCTGATGACGGAGCCGTCACGGCACCCTCGTTCTTTGCATAGATGGTCTGGAAATTATCCATGTCGTCTTCGTTCGCCGGGCGATGGTCAATGATATACCGAGGCAACGGAGCCTCGCCAAGAGCGAAAAGCTCGCGCTTGAACTCGTCGTGAGGACAGTCGTAAAGAAAACGCAACGTACGTCCGCGACTGGTGGTGTTGTCTATCACCTCGGCCACCATGGGGCCGTCTTCGTCGAAGAAAAGCTTGTTGCCGATACGTATCTTGCGTGCCGGCTCAACGAGCACATCCCAAAGACGCAACTCCTCGTTGAGCTCGCGCAACAGGAACACCTCTATCTTGGCATCGGTCTTCTCCTTTGTGCCGTACAGACGGGCGGGGAATACTTTCGTGTCGTTGAAGATAAAGGCATCACCCTCATCAAAATAATTCATTATATCACGAAAACCGAGATACATGGGATTGCCTTCGGCATCGGTCATATCGTTGCCTTCGGCATCTTTCTTGTACATGTCTATGGTCTGGCTCTTACGGTGAACCACCATAAGGCGGCAGCCATCACGGTTATACACTTTCTCTACTGTGCCGTCTTCATTGTCGAAAGCACGATGGGGCGGTTCCAGTGCCAACTGGGATTCCGGCAATTTAAACTTGAATTGTGACAGTTTCATAATGTATATATCTCCTCTCTTTATTTCTTATTTTTGCAAATCCTCTATAGTCTGGGCATCGAGCCATTCGGGGAAAGCATCGAGCGTCAGACAGTCTTCCACCCTTACATCGCCAAGCCGCGTGCGGCACAGTGCGGTGAGGAAGGCACCGCTGCCGAGAGCCAGCCCGATGTCGCGTGCCAAAGCACGTATATATGTGCCCTTGCCACACACCACACGTATGCTCATCTGCATCCGTTCGCGGTCGAACGAGGTCAGTTCTATCTCATCTATCTGCAGCGTCTTGGCCTTCAGTTCCACGTCCTGCCCTTTCCTTTTCAGCTTATAGGCACGCTTTCCGCCCACCTTGCAGGCCGAATACTCCGGCGGCACCTGCTGTATCTCACCTATGAAACCGGGCAACACGCCCTCTATGAGCTCACGGGTGATGTGCGAGGTGGGATAAGTGAAGTCGACAGTATGCTCGCGGTCAAAACTCGGTGTCGTGGCTCCGAGCTGCAAAGTGTCGGTATACTCCTTGGTGTGATACTGCAGGGTCTCTATCTCCTTAGTCTTGCGCCCCGTACACAATATCAACACACCGGTGGCCAACGGATCGAGCGTTCCGGCATGCCCTATCTTTACCTTGCGCCCGCCCATACGCTTCGAGATAAGCGTGCGGACCCGGGCCAAAGCTCCGAAACTCGACATTCCGTATGGCTTGTTCAGGTATAATATCTCTCCTTCGGTTATGTTCATCCCCGTTGTCTATAACATTGAAAACACAATGGTTGCCGCACCGGCAACGGCACAATAGATGCCAAAGTAAATGAGCTTGCCCTTCTTCACAATGTTAATCATCCACTTGCAGGCAATACATCCCGAAATGAACGCCGCAAGAAAACCAACGACAAGAGGGAATGTATCTATTCCACCAAAGGCTGCCTCACCCTTCACGGCTTTAAGCACGTCAAGCAGAGCTTCGCCGAGTATGGGCGGGATGACCATAAGGAACGAGAACTGTGCCAGATTCTCCTTCTTGTTGCCGAGAATAAGCCCGGTGGCTATGGTGCTGCCAGAGCGCGACAGGCCGGGCATCACCGCGCAGGCCTGGGCAAGACCTATTATAAAGGCATCGCGCAAACTTATCTTCTCCTTCTGACGGGGTTTGGCATAGTAAGAGAATGTGAGCAGTGCCGCTGTCAGAAGCAGCATGCAACCGACAACAAGCAGACCGGAACCGAATATCTCCTCAACTTTGTCCTTGAAGAATACGCCGACAATGCCGATGGGAATCATCGACACGACAATGTTGAGGACATAGCGCGTCTCGTCGTTCATCCTGAACTTGAACAGACCGCGGAATATCCAGTCTATCTCACTCCAGAGTATAACAAGCGTGCTGAGCACCGTTGCCACATGTACAAGGACAGTAAAAGTAAGATTCTCCTCGCCTTCGATGCCGAAAAGATAGGAGCCGATGGCCAAATGGCCGCTACTGCTTACAGGAAGATACTCCGTGAGTCCCTGTATCAGTCCGAGAATCAGGGCTTCAAACCAACTCATAAGACAGTCTTCTCCTCCCCGTTTTCCTTTTCCGTTACAGTTTCCTTGTCTGATACGACGATATCCTTATCCTGAGGTTTGCGCACGATGGCATATATCATTGAAACAAAACCTATAAGGCATACCACGGGAGCCACCTTCACGCGACGCGTGCTGAAGATGTCAGCCTCGTATGTGGTGTCTGTCGAGCCCGGACCGCCCATCAGAAGAAATCCGATAATCACCACAGCCATACCGACAGCAAGCAGTATGAAATTCATCCGGTCAAATGCAAAATTTCTTTTGTCCATATATCTCTCTTAATGTTTTCTCCACAATTTTAATGTTTTCTCTCTGCAATATATAAAAACGTGTTCCCTCTCCGGAATGTCAAATCTTATATAGGTCGCCGGCTGTCATACGAAGAAACTTATTGACAGAAAAATAGGCGCACAACGAAGTGATGACGATACCGAAAAGGAAAACCGACAAGCCGGTAACGGCCAACTCACGCCATGTCACTATCAGAAGCAGCCCCGGCTCGTAAGTGTAAAGGGCGTATATACCGCCGCCAAGAGCCGTACAGGCCAGAAAGGCGGCCAACATCCCGATACCAACCGCACGGCGCAGAAACGGCCTGCGGATAAAGCCCCACGAAGCTCCCACAAGTTTCATTGTATGGATGGTGAAGCGGCGCGAATACACGCTCAGGCGCACACTGTTGCTGATGAGCGAAAACGAAACGCAGGTCAGCAGCACCGCCAGCACAAGGAGTATCATGCCGAGTTTACGCAGATTGCTGTTCACCTTATCCATCAAGTCTTCCTGATAGGCCACGTCCGTCACCTCCACCCGTTTTTTCAACTCGGCGGAAATCCATTTCAGCGAGTCGCAGTTGGCATAGTCTGACTTCAACTGTATTTCGAGAGTGGCCACAAACGGATTGAAGCCGAGAAATTCAGAAGGGTCCGACCCCATCGCCGCACATTGCTCGCGTTTCGCCTGTTCCTTGCTTATATGGTTTACATGACGTGTATAGGGGCGGCGGTAAAGTTCGCGGCAAAGCATACGGGCCTGATTTGTCGTAACCTTGTCGCCAAGCATCACCGTAACGGTGAGATTCTCCTTGACATAGGAAGACAGATTGCGTGCAGTGAGCACAGAAAACACCATCATACCCAATAAAATGAGCACCAATGTGGTGCTTATGCACAATGTCACAGCCTGCAAACCGGTACGATTGCGGGCTTTGGTTCGTCTTTTTCTCATTACTTGAAAGATGTAATACACCTATTTTGGTGCAAAAGTAACAAAAAAACCTATAATAGCACTTTGATTTAACATGTATTAACCGCCATTATATTGCTTTTTTGTATACCTTTGAATCGCATAAAAAAAAAGAACATGAGTACAGTCATTTATCCATCGCCTGTTTTCGGCCCCATACACAGCCGCCGTTTGGGTGTTTCACTGGGCATCAACCTGCTTCCCGCAGACGGCAAAGTGTGCACATTCGACTGCATCTATTGCGAATGTGGTTTCAACCGCGACCACCGTCCCTCCCGCCCCCTGCCAACCCGTGCCGAGGTTGCAACGGCATTGGAGGCCCGCCTGCAGGACATGAAAGCCAACGGTCCCGCTCCCGACGTGCTGACATTTGCCGGCAACGGCGAGCCTACGGTACACCCGGATTTCGCAAATATCATTGACGACACCATCAAGTTGCGTGACCGCTATTTTCCCCTGGCACGCATCTCGGTGCTCAGCAACTCCACACAACTTCACCGGCAGGATGTGCACGACGCTCTGATGCGTGTGGACAACAACATCCTGAAATTGGACACCGTCTGCGAAGAATATATCCAAAGGATTGACCGCCCCACGGGGAGATATTCCGTTGAGGAAACCGTTGCCCGCATGAAAGCTTTCGGCGGACATGCCATCATCCAGACCATGTTCTTGAAGGGCACATCGGCCGACGGTCGTGATGTGGACAATACCGGCGAGGAATATGTGGCACCATGGTTTAAAGCGGTGATGGAGATACGTCCGCAAAGCGTCATGATATACACCATCGACCGCGAAACGCCCGACCACGGACTGCAAAAGGCCTCAAAAGAAGAACTTGACGCTATCCGCGACCGGGTAGAGGCAACAGGAATACCATGCACGGCGTCATACTGAAAGCGGCACAGATTACGCCAGCCTCCGGGAACGGTATGTGTTCCGTGAGGCCGGCGTAATCTACGCCGCTATGTTATATAACAGTCTGCGCGCCTGCTTACATCTTGCCGATGATACCGCGCTGGGTGGCCTTCATAAACTCAATGATTGTGCGCACCTCCTTGCCGTCGGGCACCTGCTGCTCAATCTGCTTGATGGCATCGAATACGGACGTCTGGCCGTGGAATACAAGACGGTAGGCGTTTGCGATATGCGCCAGCACTTTCTCGCTCACATTATGGTTGACCAGAGTTACTTTGTTTATACCACCGTATTTCACGGGATTGCCACAGGCAACGATATACGGAGGTATGTCCTTGCTGATACGGCAACCGCTGGACACCATGGCCGATGTACCTATGCGCACCTTCGGGTTGATGATTACACTCGACGAGAGAATCACACGGTTGCTTATCTCGCAGTCACCGGCAATCTTTACACCATAACCGAACACGCAGGCGTCGGTAATCTTCGTATCGTGGGAGATGTGTACACCCTCCATGAGGAAGTTACGGTTGCCTATGACGGTCTGGCCGTCGCTGAATGTTGCGCGGTTGATGACAACATTTTCACGGATAGTGTTGTCATCGCCGATTATCAGCGAAGTGTCATCGCCCTTGTAGTAAAAATCCTGTGGCATGGCTCCGAGCACGGTGTTTTGGAACACCCTGTTGTTCTTGCCCAGACGCGTACCCTTCATGATGCTGACGTATGGGAAGATAACACTGCCGTCACCTATTTCCACGTCATCTTCTATATATGCGAAAGGATAGATGGTAACGTTCTTGCCAATCTTCGCTTTCGGACTGATTTCTGCTTTTTCGCTTATCATAGTCATTCCTTTTATTAGTTTCTTCCTCCGCCGAGAGCACTGTACAGACTCACCACGGCCTGCATCTTGCTGAAGTCATCAGATGCCTTCGACAATTCTGCATTGAGCAGGCTCGTCTGTGCGGCTATAACTTCAAGATATGTGCTGCCGCTGCTTGTATACAGCTGTTTGGTGTCTTCGACGTTCTTTTTCAACACTTCCACCTGACGGGCTTCGAGCTTCGACTTCTCATCGGCAGAATTATACTGCACAAGAGCGTTGCTGACCTCACTTCCGGCTTTCAGTATGGCGTTCTGCCAGTCGTTGTAAGCCTGTTCCTGCTGAGCCTTTGCCACTTTCAGGCCGGCAATGAGCTGGCCGCGCTGGAATATCGGCTGTACAAGACTGCCGACTGCCGACAGCAACCATTTTCCGGGATTGACAATGCCCGCGCCGCTATTGTTCGTGTAGGCACCCGTGCCGCTGATGGTGATGTTCGGATAGAAACGGCTGCGCGCAGTCTCCGTGTCATAGAAGCACTGTGCGAGCTTCATCTCGGCGGCATGCACATCGGGACGATTGTTGAGTATCTGTATTGCAACACCTGCGCTCAGTTCCGTAGGCAGCGACTGTGCGCCGAGAGTGCCGCGGGCTATGGTCTGCGCTGGTTGACCGAGCAGCAGAGAGAGAGAGTTCTCCACCTCGCGTATCTGACGTTTCAGGTCAACAGCCTGCGACTTGACAGAGTAGTAGTTGGCTTCAGCGGTCTGCACACTTGTCGAGCGGGCACGTCCCAGGTCCATCTGCAGTTTCATCATATCCCACGTGTCCTTGGTCAGCCCCTCCATATCGGTCACAATCTCAAGCTGGCGGTCAAGCATCAGCAATGTGTAGTACATGTTGGCAATGCCGGCGATGATGTTGCTCCTCACGGCCATCTGATAGTCCTTTGTGGCTATCAATGCCACCTGTGCGCTGCGCTTTTGCGAGAGCAGGTTGCCGAAGAGGTCGAAACTCCAACTTGCCGTCACCGGCAGCGAGTAGATTTTCGAGGGCGTATGGCCGTCCCACGACGAGAGTGTTCCCTGCGGAGAGAACGTGAACGACGGCACGAATGCCAGTTTGGCGGCCAGCAACTGTGCCTTGACCATCTTCACGTTGAGCGCAGCATTGAGCATGTCGGGGTTGTTGGCCAGTCCGGTCTCGATAAGTGTCTGCAGCTGCGGGTCGGTGAAGACACTGCGCCAGGGCAGATTGCCGAAGCTTGTGGTGTCGCTTACGGCCAGCGTGTCGGTGAGCGACGTCACGTCACGCACCAATCCCTTGGTGTTGACGTCTTCCGGACGCTCGTATTTGTTGTAGAGTCCGCAGCTGCCGAGAAGCAGCGATGCGGACATTATCATAATCAGTTTCTTCATATCAGTCTTATTATTTTTGCAATTCAACAGGACGAGTGTACTGCATCATTTCGGTGTCAACCTTGGCATTGTCATCATCGAACTCGATCGGCTTGATTCTCTCCTGTATTCTCTGGAAGATGTAGAAAAGAGCCGGAACGACCATAATCTGGCAGAGCATACCGATGAGCATACCTCCGACGGCGGCAGCACCGAGGGTCATGTTACCGTTGTAACCCACACCCATCGGAACGAGCAGCGGCAACAGACCGATAATCATGGCCAGTGATGTCATAAGAATCGGGCGCAGACGGGCGGCGGCACCAAGCACGGCCGACCATGATATGGCCATACCCGTACGGCGGCGTTCGAGCGCGAACTCAACGATAAGGATGGCGTTCTTGGCCAACAGTCCGATAAGCATGATGAGCGCGATCTGCATGTAGATGTCGTTCTGCTTGCCGAACAGGTTGGTGAAGAGGAAGGCACCGGCCAATCCGAACGGTATCGAAAGAATAACCGACAGCGGCAGTACGTAGCTCTCATACTGTGCCGCCAGAATCAGGTATACAAACGTCAGACAGAGCACGAAGATGATTGCCGTTGAGTTGCTCGACTCCTGCTCCGAACGTGTCAGACCGGAGAACTCGTACGAATATCCCTCGGGCAGACTTGTGGCAGCAACTTCCTCCATTGCCTTGATAACGTCACCGGTAGAATAACCATCCGACGGCGAAGCATTGACGTTGATGGAGGTGAACATGTTGAAGCGGTCAATCTCCTGCGGGGCGTAAATCTTCGTCAGGTTGACATACTCCTTTATCGGGCTCATGCCGTTGGCCGTGCGTACATATATGTTGTCAAGACTCTTCAGGTCGCCACGGAACTCATGGGCGGCCTGTATCATGACACGGTAGAGCTTGCCGTAGCTGTTGAAGTTCGAGGCATAGAGACCTCCGAAATAGCCCTGCATGGTGCTGAGGATTACCGACGGGTCAATGCCGCTCTGCTTACACTTGGCCACGTCTACATCCATCATATACTGCGGATACTTCGAGTTGTACTGCGTCATGGCGTTCGATACCTCCGGACGCTTGTTGAGATCGCCGAGGAACTTCTGCGTCACGTCGAAGAACTTGTTCACGTCACCACCCGTACGGTCCTGCATGGAGAATGTCAGACCGTTGGTTGCGGAGAATCCCTGTACCATAGGCGGCTGGAACGCCAATATCTGAGCGTCCTTAATAGTGGCCGTCTGCTTGTAAATCATACCGAGCACCATCTTCGAACCGAGATTGTGAATACCGAAGAACTTCAGCGGACCCTCGGAACCATTACGCTCTTCGAAGCTCTTCAGCTTGACAATGAACGTTCCCTGGTTGGAACCCTGACCACCGATGAAGCTGTAACCGGTAATACGCAGGGTACTTTCCACGGCCGGGTTTGACTTGAGCATATTGTCCACACGGTTCATCACGGCATCGGTCTTCTCAAGACTCGTACCCGGATCTGTGGCCACGGTAACGAAGAGCGTACCGGTGTCCTCGTCAGGCACAAGACCCGTACGGGTATTGGCCATCAGCAGTCCCATGCCGGCGATACCTACGATGACAGCTGTAATGGCTATCACAGGACGCTCGACAATGCGGCGCACACCGTTCTGATATTTCTTCTGAATCTTTCCATAAGATGCGTTGAAGGCAGCGTGGAAACGGTCTACCCTCGATATCTTCCGCTCCGTTCCGTCGGCGTTGTGCGGCTTCAGCAGTATGGCGCAGAGAGCCGGCGACAGCGTAAGGGCGTTGAGGGCAGAGATGACGATGGAGATAGCCATGGTCACACCGAACTCGCGGTAGAACGTTCCGCTCGTTCCGCCGAGGAACGACACGGGTATGAACACGGCCGACATCACGAGTGTGATGGAGATGATGGCGCCGGAGATTTCGCTCATGGCGTCTTTCGAGGCCGTCACCGCGCTCTTGTAGCCCAAGTCAAGCTTGGCGTGTACAGCCTCGACCACCACAATGGCATCATCCACCACTATGGCGATGGCAAGTACGAGGGCAGCCAGCGTCAGAAGGTTGAGCGAGAAGCCGAACACGTAGAGGAAGAAGAATGTTCCGATCAACGACACTGGCACAGCGATAAGCGGTATGAGCGTCGAGCGGATGTCCTGCAGGAATATGTAAACCACAATAAACACAAGGATGAATGCCTCGATGAGCGTCTTGATAAGCTCATGGATAGAGGCGTCGAGGAACTCGGTCACATCCTGCATCACCTTCAGTTCCGTTCCCGGCGGCAGAGTCTTGCTAGCGTCTGCCAGCACGGCCTTTATGTCCTTTGCTATCTGCGTGGCATTACTTCCGGCTGTCTGGGTCACCATCATCATGATAGAAGCTTTTCCGTCTACAGCCTGCTTGAACGAGTAGTAGAGGCCTCCAAGCTCGACCTTGGCCACATCCTTCACACGCACGGTCTGGCCGTCGGTGTCGCTCGTGATAATCATGTCGGCAAACTCCTCCGGAGTCTTCAGACGTCCCTTGTAGCGGATGGTGTACTCATACTGGTTATCGGTCTGCTCGCCGAACTTACCGGGAGCGGCCTCGATGTTCTGCTGGGCCAGAATTCCGGTGATGTCGCTCGGCATGAGGTTGTGGTTCTTCATCTTCACCGGGTCGAGCCACAGACGCATGGTGTACGACTGCAGACCCATGGCCTGACACTCACCCACACCGTTCACACGCTTGATGGCCGGAATGATGTTGATGTCGGCGTAGTTGCCGAGGAACTGGTTGTCATATTTCGCCGGGTCACCGGTCAGGGCGAAGATGAGCACCGTACTGGTCTGACGCTTCATCACCTGCACACCGGCACGTGTAACCTCGGCCGGCAGCAGTGCCGATGCCTGCGACACGCGGTTCTGCACGTTCACCTGAGCCATATCGGCATTGGCTCCCTGTTTGAAATAAACCGTTATTGAAGCCGAACCGTCATTGGTGGCCGATGATGTCATGTATGTCATGCCCTCCACACCGTTGATCTGCTCCTCGAGTGGGGCAATCACGGAGTTCAGCACGGTCTCGGCGTTGGCACCGCTATACGAGGCGCGCACCATCACCGTTGGCGGAGCGATGTCAGGATACTGCTCGATAGGCAGCGACACCAGTCCGATGAAACCCAGTATGACCGTCAGAATAGAAATCACGGTCGACAGCACCGGGCGTTCGATAAATCTATCTAATTTCATTGCTTGTCCTTACTTAAATTACATTCCCATTGCTTTCTTGAATTCGCCCAGGTCACCCTGTGCCTCGCCGAGTTTCTCAGCCTTCTGCAGTTTCTCGGCATACTGGGCCTCCGAAAGCTGCTTGATTTCCGTACCGTCGCTGAGACTTGTCACTCCATACACCACAATGATGTCGCCGGCTTTCAGTCCGCTTTCTATTATATAGTTCTTGCCGTCGTTGTCGGGATTGACAGTGACTGGGCTGTACTTCACCTTGTTGTCCTTGCCCACGATGTAGACGAAGAAACGGTCCTGCACCTGCATTACGGCAGATTGCGGTATTACGATTGCTTCAGGAGTTGATATGGGGATGATGATAGAGCCTGAGGCACCGCTCTTGAGTCTCTTGCCCGGATTGTCGAAGTCGGCACGCACCTGCACCGTTCCTTTCGCAGCATCGATGACTCCGCTCACTGCGGCCACGTGGCCCTCGGTGCCATAAACGCTTCCGTCAGCCAGTTGCAGCTTCACGGCGGGGAAGTCCTTCACCGCAGCCTCCATACCGCCATCAGAGTGTGTGAGATTCATCATCTCCTTCTCCGTCAGAGAGAAATAAACCTGCATTGTCTTGTTGTCAGACACCGTGGTCAGCGGCTGGGCACTCGACGAGCTTACCAATGCACCAACCTTATAGGGCAGTTCGCCCACAACACCGTTGGCCGGGCTTGTCACATAACAGAAATCGAGGTTCTGCTTGGCCGAAACATAGCTTGCCTCAGCCTGTGCCAGAGCTGCTTTGGCCGACTCGTAGGCGTTCTGTGCCGACTGCAGTTCGAAGTCGCCGATTACCTTGTTGTCAAACAGCTTCTTGCTGTTGTCGTATGTCAGCTTTGACGTATTCAGCTGAGCCTTGGCGGCGTTGACAGCAGCCTTAGCCTGCCGCGCAGCCGCCTCGTATGTCACATTGTCTATTACGAAGAGCACCTGCCCCTTGAGCACGGCCTGACCTTCCTTCACATTAATCTTCGTGATGAAGCCTGCTATTTTCGGACGAATCTCCACATCCTGCACGCCCCTGACAGTTGCAGGATAAGTTGTCTGCAACTCTGCGCTCTGCGTCTTCACTGTCCGTACGGCATACTCATTGTCACCAAAGTTTGGCTTACCCTGGCTACCGCCGCCACATGAAGCAAGCACAGCAGCGGCCACCGCCGTAATGAAAAACATCTTTTTCTGTTTCATACCTATTTTATATATACACGTTAAATTGTTATTAATCATATTCAACATTCACAAAAGGAAACTTTTGCTACCGTTAAAGTTTTCAGGGTGCAAATATACACATAATAATATACTAACGGACAATAGCCACATCATATTTAAGAATATTTATTCACCACTTAACTATTTATAACTTTTTTCACAAACTTACGGCCCCTGCCTGCCGGCGGTTATTCCGCCGGCAGGTGTAGGAGACATGCAGCCAACAGCAGCCGTTGGACATGCGGTGCTCGAAAAGCAACTGGTCGAAATCGAGGTTGCGGCGTATAAAATCATACATTTTACGCCCCACCTCCATATCGGAAACGTGTATGTCGGCCGCCTCGCCGCAGAGATGCTGCGACGACTCCACACCGCCCACAGCGGCATTGAGTTCAGCCGACCTGAACCCGCTTGTTATGCGTGTCACGCCAAAACGCCGGCGCACAGGTTCGAGCACATTCACACACAACTGCCGCAGACGCTCTATATCCGCCTCTGCCGGCCGGTTGTCTATACCTTTTGACACGGCCACCCCCGAACGTGTCATTTCCTCGAGCGAAAAATGTTCGCTCAACATCACTGTCTGATTCTGATTTTCCATGATAAAAATTATTTTAATAATTAAACAATCGGATGCCCCTCTACCATCGCTGCCAACGGATGCCCCACTCCCGAGCGGAACATCTGCAAGGCGTAGCGTTCTATGAAAGGGCCGCGGCGCACGCCCTTCCGCCGTTCACCCTGATAGGCCACGGCCGACGGATTGCCGGGCATATTGACGTGCAGCACCTCGCAGGCACGTGCGGCAAGTTCGCGGAACGTGCAGATGCACCCTTCCCTGTTGCGCACCGTGCCGTTGGTGTAGGCAACGTGAGCAGCCTCCATAAGATCGCGTACCGTACCCCGCCACCGTACGCCTTTGTCAGGACTGACTCCGATTATCCTCACAAACTCTTCTGTCAACCGCTCACGCGCCTCCCTCACCTCTTGTGCCTTCATGGTGTTCTGTCGCCCACATTCATAATGACGGGTCTCATTTTCGTTTTCTATGTAATACATGGCGAAAAACTTTTTGTGTCAAACATTAAATTATTAAAGTATGTACTTTGCTTTCAAACTCTCACCGCCTCAGACCTGCCGGCCGGTCTTACGGCTTTCTGATGCAAAAGTAACCCACCACTGTGCACAAAATGTTCATTATGCAAAAAGTTTTGTTAAAAAGCACTAAGCGGCATCAAACCTATTACGATGGCCGGCGGGCATAACATATATTATGTATAATTTTGCAACGGTGCGGCGTTATTTGCCCTGCAGATAAAGACATATGGAACAGGTAACGGTGACACACCGCCACACCGAGACACGTCACCGCACCAAACGTGTGGGGCGGCGGCATACCGCACAGGGTGAACCCTACAACGTATATTACATCGGCATTACATTCTCCAACGGCAAACGTAAGGAACTGCAGGTGACGCTGAGGCAGTACAACCGGCTTCGCACAGGAAACCGGCTGAATATTGCGGTAGAAAACGGCTTGCTAAATGTCCCCGTCATGAAAGGCGGGGATGTCAGCTATATGAATCCACGTGGTTGCACAGACAACCTCGATGACAAACTTCGATGACGGTGAAAACATAAAATTAACTTCGTTATTTTTATGCAACCTAATTGTTTTTATGTACCTTTGCAATCGGGCATAAAAAAACCCGGATTCATCACCAGTAACTGTAAGCTGGGAGAGGAACGCCCGGGACTGCGATGCAAAGATACAAAAAGAAATGGAATATAACAAGATATTTCTTGAAAAAGTTTTTTCCTGCAAACGCATGGAAAGATATTTCAATCTCTATCCAGATGATGAAGCACGTGCTATCAGGCATTATCAGTGCAACCTGCAACTGGCTGAAGCGTTTTATATCAGCCTGTCGGTGTTTGAGGTTACATTACGTAATGCCCTGTGCCGTGAGTTGGAGACAATGACTGGACGTAAGGACTGGTACGCCACATTTCCCACGACTCCCGGACTTGCCAAACTAAACCACTATATTTCACAGGCAAACAAGCAGATAGCCGGACGGCACGAAACTATTACACCGTCAAAAGTCATAGCCGAATTGACTTTGGGTTTCTGGGTGTCATTACTGAATAGTGAATACGAACGCTTGCTTTGGAAAGACTTGCGCCGGGCTTTCCCATTCATGCCCAAACGGGATAGGCAACGTAAAAACGTATCTGCGCCGCTGAACACTTTCCGCACATTCCGTAACCGAGTGTTTCACAATGAATCAATTTGCTGGAACATGCGCCGTGTGGAAGAGATACATCATGAAATGATTACCGTGATGGGCTGGATTAACAAGGATGTTCCCGGCTGGCTGCAACAGACTGACAGATTTTATGCCGTATGTCAGCAAATCAGAAAAACAATGCAATGGGAATGAGTGACAAACATTCAATTCATGTCCACTCCTTTTTAGCTCTTACTTTTACAAGAAATAACTTTACTTTAACGTATGTTAAACGACACCCGTACCACGATTTCTGCACTACGACGCGAAATACGCGATTTTTCACTCAAAAGGGAAACGCTGACAGTCAGCGGGTTACGCGTATGTTAATTTGTCAATATAGCAGAGAGACCCTCCTCTTGCTCCGTTTAGGCCGTACTTGCATCACGGTTAG